>CAMTMX010000035.1 GCA_947073495.1 uncultured Porphyromonadaceae bacterium | reverse complement strand
TTACCATAATACCGCATCTCTCCGGCGCTTTTTGCCTTGTTCTTCAGTCACGTAGCAATGGCTACGCTCCTTCATCAAAAGACAAAAATCGCTCAGAGACCTGCGGCCCCAGCGTTAACAAATATTGGGGAATGGGGTCTAAATATCATAACGATGCCGACAAAGACCTCAATGACAAGAAACAGTTTCTAAAAGTTTACACCAAAAGAAATTGAAACAAGGGAAACATCGTCAGCTTTCAAATCTGCTTTGCTTTTATTCCTCTGATTGAAATGACGAAATTCATAACCTAAAATCAGATAAGACCGGTAAGTCCTTCCTGACGCAAGATTAATGCCAGCACCTAACGAACAATTCACATCACCAAACATAGGGGCATCTCCAATAGTATTGAAAGAATATCCTATCTTCAGATTCATAAAAAATAATTTTTTATTTTTTGAAAACGATGTTCTCATTATTCCATAAATGGGAATATAGTTGTCTCCTGTGCCCATTGACCTGTGCACTCCAGCTCCTGCTCCAAGCAAATGAAAGAACGAGCTACGATAACCAACCATTGCATCTATATTGAAAGTAGACGAATCATATCCACTCATATCTATTGATGTACCGAACTCAGCGCCCCACGAAAAATGAGAGTTTTTCGTTTCTTTCACAATTGCAATAGCTGGAGATAAAACTGAATCATTAACTAAAGACGCTTCTTTAGAATCAACAAATTCAGCATGCGCTGCAAAAGAGAATAAAAAAACACCCATGACCAACATAAGAGCCTTCAATCTCGTGGGTATGGGTGTTTTCATAATGTGTTTTCAGTTAGATTAGTTAGGATTATATCCATTCGTCATTCTCCAAGATAACTTTTGAGAAGTTTACTCTTCTGCCCCTTGAGGCGCCTGATAGCTTTTTCCTTGATCTGACGCACACGCTCACGTGTCAGGTCAAATTTTGCACCTATCTCTTCAAGAGTCATTTCCTGACATCCGATACCGAAAAACATCTTTAAAATTTCGCGTTCACGATCATAAAGCTGCTTGAGGGCACGATCCACTTCCTTTGAAAGACTCTCCTGATTCAAAGAAGAGTCAGCCATAGGACTGTCATCATTTGGAAGAACATCAAGAAGAGAATTATCTTCGCCATCCACAAAAGGAGCGTCTACAGAAATATGACGTCCGGATACTTTCAACGTGTCAGACACTTTGTCTACCGGCAGACCAAGACGGTCAGCCAATTCTTCGGGAGAAGGACGACGCTCGTTTTCCTGTTCAAATTTAGAAAGCTCCTTGCTGATTTTATTTAGGGAGCCAACCTGATTCAAAGGAAGACGTACGATGCGACTCTGTTCTGCAAGAGCCTGCAGAATTGACTGGCGAATCCACCAGACAGCATACGAAATGAATTTGAAACCACGGGTCTCATCAAATTTCTGAGCTGCACGTATAAGTCCGAGATTACCTTCGTTGATAAGATCGGGGAGACTTAATCCTTGATTCTGATATTGTTTTGCTACTGAAACCACAAAACGGAGATTTGCTCGTGTAAGCTTTTCCAATGCTGCATGATCTCCTTTTTTGATTCGCTGAGCGAGTTCCACCTCCTCACTGACTGAAATCAGTTCCTCACGGCCAATTTCCTGCAGATATTTATCAAGAGATGCGCTTTCGCGGTTGGTGATTGATTTTGTAATCTTTAGCTGTCTCATATTCCCTTCCAAAAATAATTGCCGGTTTGACAGATAAGTCTGCCAAACACATAGGATTGGGCACTTGTGCCTAATTTTAAACGTAGACTACGCGCGAATGTTGTATAAATAATATAAAAAAATAATCTGCCGCCTCATAAATATGAATCGACAGATTATTTTTATATTTCTGATTGATTTTATTCTTGAGAAAGATTTACTGCATAGTAGTATTTCTTGCCCGAAGGATAGATTCCGGTTATGAACATCACTTTGTCTCCATCTTCTGATTTCATTATCATATTGTAGATTTGTTCAACATCATCCGACGAGTTAACAGCTCTGCCATTAATGTCTGTGATCACAAATCCCTCTTTAATGCCGGCGTCTCTGAATGCTCCATTTTTGAGACCTGTAACTTTGACTCCGGTAGAAATGCCAAGCTGCCGTTTCTGCTCATCAGTCAACTTCATGAATGCACATCCTATTTCAGAAAAATCGCCTTTCTTAGTAATTGACGTGTTACCTTGTGTGTTACGTAGGGTAGCAGATTTCACTTCTTTTTTATTATCACGATAATAAGTCACTGTAATCTTATCACCGGGACGGAACTTATTGAGTTGCTCAATAAGTTGTGCAAAATTATGAACTTCAACATCGTTGATTGCAGTTATGACATCGTCTTTCTGGAGACCTATCTCTTTTGCAGTACTTCTGTCATTGACAGCATCTACGAGAAGTCCTGCTTTTACAGCTGTGATATTCTTATCTTTAGCAATCTTTGCATCAAGTTCCTTAACCGTGCAACCCAATACGGCACGCTGAACAGTGCCATACTGGCGAAGATCCATCATCACCTTTTTCACAATTGTAGTAGGAATTGCAAATGAGAAGCCGGCATAGCTACCAGTATTTGAATAGATAGCAGAGTTTACACCGATCAATTCACCTTTGAGATTTACCAATGCTCCTCCCGAATTGCCGGGATTAAGAGCGGCGTCAGTCTGTATGTAAGACTCCATACCTATTTTCCCATTTCTTCCATTCTGGCTGAGGCTTCTCGCCTTGGCACTCACGATACCGGCAGTCACAGTAGAATTGAAGCCAAAGGGATTTCCTACGGCAAGCACCCATTCTCCTATCTTAAGCTGCTCACTGTCACCAAATGTAATAGGGGAGAGGTTTTCCGCCTCAATCTTGATCAAGGCAAGATCCGTTGCCTCATCAGTTCCGATCACCCGCGCTTCGTATGTAGAATTGTCATTGAGAAGCACCTCAAGTTTGTCTGCGTCTTCAATCACATGATTGTTGGTCACGATATATCCATCATCGGAAATTATTACGCCTGAACCGACACCACTCTGGACCGGCTCATTGCTCCGCTGCTGTTGTCTCGGTTGCTGCTGACGTTGCTGAGGACCGAAGAAAAAATCAAACATTCCAAATGGATCATATCCACCACCCTGATTGCCGTAAGAATTTTGACGTTGTGTCGTAAAACTCTTTATACATACCACCGCATTGACCGTTTTTTCCGCGGCAACGGTGAAGTCTGTTTCAAATGATGCCCCATTTGAAGTTCTTATAAACTGAGGGGTATTGTTTTCTGCATGATTGTCGGCACAAGCCGGAGAAACGAGAATTGCCAGGAGTGCTGCCATGGCTGGAATACTATATCTCTTCATGTCTTTAAAATATGTAAGGTTGATTATCTTCATTTTTATGGAAACTTTTGCGGAGTGGAATGCCGCATGATTTCCGAACTACACACTATAACAATGCAAAAAACTCTCCATTATTACATTCTTCTATACCTTTCGATAAGTGTTTTAAGTTAATTTAATAAAACAAAAATTCAATTTCTAAAATTATTAAATTTTATTTGAGAAATATGAAATTTACATTAATTTTGCATTGGAAGGAGTGCAAACGATAAGAATTATGACATCTTTTATCTCTCTTTATTTAGATCTAAATGAAATATTTATCATCAAAAATAGTGTATTGTGTCATATTTGGCACATGCATGACAATACTTTTGTTGTCAAGCGGATGTAAATCATCTTCTAAAGCCGACAAAATAAAGAAACCGGACATAGAGACAATCCAAATATCCAATATTAAAGGCGGCCGGAATAAAATTGTGAAGGAAGCCTTGTCTTGGGTTGGAACTCCGTACAGATATGCCGGATCAGAAAAAGGGAAAGGGACTGATTGTTCCGGTATGGTCTTAAGGGTCTATGAAGACGTAACAGGGATAAAATTGCCACGCAATTCCCAAAGACAGGCTGAATTTTGCAAAAAAATAAAACCAAAGGAAGTAAAACCCGGAGATCTTGCATTTTTTGCCACCGGTAAAGACAAGAAAACTATTTCACATGTGGGAATAATGATTGATGGGGTGCAATTTATTCACGCTTCTACAAAAAAAGGAGTTATTATTTCTGATATGACGACTGATTATTATCAACGCACATTTATCATGTATGGAAGAGTGGCAGACAAGGATTAAACAAGTTCCTTAACATTCTAAAAACCAAATAATCCCCGAATAACTGAAATATTCGGGGATTATTATTTTATAGAGATGGAGACAGATTAAAGAATCTTTGCCAATTTCTCTTCAAGGTCTGAAAGTTTAACAAGACCTACACTACGCTCTTTGAGTTCTCCATCTTTGAAGAAAAGAACGGTAGGAATGTTTCTAACCCTATTCTCGCTTGCGATTTCGTCGTTGTCATCAATATTGAGTTTGCCAATAGTAACCTGACCTGCATACTTTTCAGCAAGTTCTTCAACAACTGGTCCAAGTTTAATGCAGGGACCACACCAAGTTGCCCAGAAGTCAATAACCACGGGACTGCCAGATTCGATCGCCTCGCGTGCTGTCTGGTCGGTAAATTCTAAAGCCATTTTTGATATGTTTTTAATATAATATAAGAATAAAATTTTCCCAAAGGTAGACATTTTTAATGAAACAGACAATATCCCGCTCATAAAAAATTTATTATACCTTTTTATCTTCTGATTAACAGAAATATGAATAATTGGAATCTTTCATAAGATTATGACGTTGTGACTTTATATTTTATTCCCCATTCTTCAAGAAAGGAGACCACATCCTTTGTAATAGGGAATCTTTTTCTTGAATGAATACTTATCATCTGATTGGTTTCAGTATTGTAAATGTTAAGGAATAAATCTCCCATACGTTCATCAGGCTGAAACTCTGTGAGCTTATTAAAAAAGTCTTCTGAGCAGAATTTGTCATCAAGATATATCGTGATAGTATTAGCCATCTTTCCCTTTATATTATCAAGGCTTTGGATCTCTTCAATACTAACATCAAGTCTATCTGGATTAAACCTTCCTGGATTGATATTAACCTTCATGTATACGGCATCTCCTGGCTGAAGCCGATTCTTATAATTGTCGAAGTTTTTACCGAAAATCATGAAATCAACACTCCCTGTCTTATCCTCGATTGTCAGGACTCCGTAAGGATTACCATTTCTGCTCATCCTTGTGTTTAACCCTGTCACCATTCCTCCTATTGTTAATTTTGCTCCGGCTTCCTTTTTATCTTCAAACTCTCCGCACGGACAGTTACATCCGTATGTCAATTCCATATAATATGGATCAAGCGGATGTGCTGATAAATATATCGTCACAAGTTTTTTCTCTTCATCAAGAAGTTTCAACCGATTCCAAGGAGTAACCTGAGGAATGGGTGGACGTGCTGTTTCGATAGGCTCTATATCTCCAAACAGACTTGCCTGCATAGAATTCTTGTCGTTCTGAATAGTCTGTCCATACTTGACAAGCATATCTGTGTATGTAGTGTCGAACATAGGTTCTACAAAGATCTCCCTCCTATAGCCAAGGCTATCGAACGCACCAGCCATACCGAGGTTTTCAATGGAAGCGCGATTACAGCTACTAAGGTTAACCCTTTCCACAAAATCATATATATCCTTAAACGGTCCGTTTTCAACCCTTTCTGCAATGATTGCATTAACGGCGTTTCCACCAACTCCTTTAACAGCGCCAAGACCAAAACGTATTTCCCCTTTCTTGGTTACACTGAATTTTTCGATAGACTCATTGACATCCGGACCCTTCACGTCAATTCCCATTCGGATACATTCGTCCATAATTTTCTTAAGTTTATCGGCGGCTCCGAGGTTTCGGCTAAGGACACCTGCCATATATTCTGCAGGATAATTAGCTTTAAGATAAGCTGTCTGATATGCCACCCATGTATAGCAGGTGGCATGACTTTTATTAAATGCGTATGAGGCGAATTTCTCCCAGTCAGCCCAAATTTTTTCAAGCACCTCTGCCTTATGACCATTTTTTTGACCTTCGTCCATAAACTTCACCTTCAGCTTCGCCATCTTGTCGATCTGCTTCTTTCCCATTGCCTTGCGAAGCATATCGCTCTCGCCTCGGGTGAAGTTTGACAACAATCGTGACAAAAGCATCACCTGTTCTTGATAAACAGTGATACCATAAGTTTCCTGAAGATATTTCTCCATGATAGGGATATCATAGGAAATAGGTTCCTCCCCATGTTTTCGTTTGATAAATGAAGGGATATAATCCATCGGCCCCGGACGATAAAGGGCATTCATCGCAATCAAATCTTCAAACTTTGAAGGTCTGAGTTCTCTAAGCGAATTTTGCATACCCGCAGACTCAAACTGGAATGTGGAAGTCGTTCTTCCGTCGCAATACAATTTAAAAGTGGGGGCATCATCAAGAGGAATGTGCTCTATATCAAGATCAATACCTCTTGTATATTTTATATTGGCAAGAGCCTCCTTAATGATTGACAATGTCTTCAAACCGAGGAAGTCCATCTTAATAAGTCCGGTCTCCTCGATCACACTTCCTTCATACTGAGTGGAGATAACCTTTGTGCCATCGGCATCGGTTGCCATGTTGATGGGAACCCAATCTGTTATATCGTCCCTTCCAATAATCACCCCACATGCATGAATACCGGTGCCCCGCACATTTCCTTCCAGCTGACCGGCATATTTCATAACCTCTCTTACAACCGGATTTTCATTATGAGTTTCGGCCTCAAATTCCTTGCAATATTCCAGGCAATTCTTGAAATTGACCTTCGGGGATTTGCCGTTCACTTCCGGAAGTTTGTCAGGCACAAGTTTTGCAAGACGGTTTGATTCAGGAAGCGGGAGTTCCATTACCTTTGCCACGTCCTTTATCGCCGACTTTGTAGCCATGGTCTGATATGTGATAATATGGGCTACTTTTTCCGCTCCATACTTTTCTGTCACATATTTCAAAACCACATATCTTCCGTCGTCGTCGAAATCAACGTCTATATCAGGGAGAGAAATACGGTCAGGATTCAAGAAGCGTTCAAAAAGCAAATCGTATTTTATAGGGTCAATCTGAGTTATGCCAAGGCAATATGCCGCCGCACTTCCGGCAGCAGATCCACGACCGGGACCTACACTCACACCAAGCTGCTTCTTAGCGACATTTATAAAGTCTTGAACAATTAGGAAGTAACCGGGGAAACCCATGGTCTTCATAATATAAAGTTCGAATTTCAACCGTTCTTTCACATCGTCGGGCAAAGGATCTCCATATCTTTCCTTCGCACCTTCCCATGTAAGTTTCTCCAGATAGTCTGCCTCAAATTTAATTCTATATAGTTTGTCGTAACCTCCAAGACGTTTAATTTTTTTCTCCGCCTCTTCTTGTGACAGAACCACATTTCCGTTTTCATCTCTCGTAAACTCGTTGAAAAGATCCTCTTCAGTAAGTCTCTTCCGGTATTCCTCTTCTGTGCCGAATTCTTCAGGAATAGCAAAATTAGGCATGATCGGACCGTGGTCTATTGAATAAAATTCAATTTTATCAACAATCTCCTGAGTGTTTTGAAGAGCCTCCGGAACATCCTCAAAGATCTTATTCATCTCCTCCGTAGACTTCAACCATTCTTGTTTCGTATAGTGCAGACGCGGTTCACTAAATTTTTTTTGCATCGAAACGCAAATCAGTCGATCGTGTGCTTCTGCGTCATCCTCAAATGTGAAATGGACATCATTTGTGGCAATCACCTTAATGTTATGCTTCCTTGCCATTTCAAGGAGCACCTTGTTCACTTTTTCTTCAAGTGGATAAACTTCCCTATTAGCATTTTCCTTGAAAGTCTGATGTCGTTGAAGCTCCAGATAATAGTCATCACCAAAAGTCTGTTTATACCATAAAATCCGTTCCTCCGCTGCCTGCAGATCGTCATGAATTATGAACTGCGGCACTTCGCCTCCAAGGCAGGCTGAACATACTATCAATCCCTCGCGATGCAAAGCAAGCTGTTCCCGGTCGGTTCTCGGTTTATAATAGTATCCATCCGTCCATGCCTTGCTCACAAGTTTTATCAAGTTATGATAACCCTTGCTGTTTTTAGCCAGCACGATCAAATGATAACCATTGTCGCTTTTATCTTTACGGTCAGTCATTTTTTCACGTGCCACATACATTTCACATCCTAAAATAGGTTTGAACTTTTCTTCATCCGGCTTGCCTGAATTTTTTTTGTTGACATAATTATAAAATTCCTTTATACCAAACATGTTGCCATGGTCGGTCAATGCAATACCACGCATGCCGTCGCCGATTGCCTTGTCAACAAGTTCTGATATAGAAGCTTTTCCATCAAGCAGGCTATACTGAGAATGCACATGAAGATGAACGAATGGAATCATACGGATAGTCAATATATTAGATATTATAAAGAAAAAAGGCTGTCATGACCGTTCATGGTCATGACAGCCTTTTTAATAACGGCAAAAAAACTATTTTATTCTGATTATTTCTTAGTCTTTTCCATAAGGTGTCGGATTGCACCTTCAAGCTGAGCATCCCTACCGCTCTCGACATCAGCGGGCTGATTATATATAAGAATATCGGGATTGAGCTGAGTGTTTTCAAGTACAGTTCCGTCCGGAGTCATGTTTGTCACCTGAGGAATACCAAACACAATTGTAGGATCAATCTGAGTTTCCCACCACACTGCTGTCATTGTTCCGGGAATAGGCGCTCCGATAACTTCACCAATGCCGAGCGCCTTATAGGCATAAGGAGTGCCGTGAGCATCACTGTAATTGGCTTCATTGACAAGCATTACAGAAGGCTTGGTCCATTGAGCAAACGGATCATGACCGATTTCCTTACCTCGAGGAACGTATTTCACATATTCCTTTCCATTAAGGAGCACTGCAATGTCGTTGTGAAGCCATCCACCTCCATTATAACGGGTATCGACCACAACAGCATCACAATTGCGATATTTGCCAAGAAGACGATCATAAACTGATTGGAAACTCTGGGTATCCATTCCTTTGACATGAACATATCCGATTTTCCCTCCGGAAAGGCTATCTGCAACATGTTCATTGTGGTCAATCCAACGCTGATATGTCATTTGAGCCTGTGTGCCGGCAGATATTGGCTTGACAACAGGATTTGTGACCTTTCCATTAGATTTTTTCACTTCAAGCCGAACTTTCTTAGCAACCTTACCTTCAAGCATCGGGAAATAGTCTGTTCCTGAAAGAATTTTCTGACCATCTATTGCAAGAATCACATCCCCCGGTTGCAAGTCTGCAGCTTTTGCTGCAAGAGGACCGCGAGGAAGGATCTCAGCAATCTTCAAACCGTCGCCTTCATAATTTTCATCGAAATAGGCACCGAAAAACCCTGTTGACATCGAAGGTCCATAGCTTGAATACCTACCACCTGTATGTGATGCATTAAGTTCACCCAAAACTTCGCTAAGAAGGGTTGCGAAATCACGGTTATTGGAAATATAGGGAAGGAATTCACGATAGTGAGATGTATAATAATCCCAATCCACCCCATGCATATTTACATCGTAAAACTTATCCTTGACCTGCTTTGCCATATGGTCGAACATATAAGCACGTTCCAACGAGGGTTTGCGATCATAAGGTGCATTATATTCCACATCCTTTACATCGGCACTTGCGAGATTAACTTTTTTAATGCCATTGTATGATTGGACAAAAAGGTTTTCACCTTTCTTGTCTGGATAAAGAGTGCCTGAAGTGCCTTTAAGAAGAACTTTTGTATCGCCTTTCTTAAGGTCGGTCACATTCATATTCCAACCACCTTCTGTAGCTGCAGCAACAAAATAAAGTTTATCCCCTTTGGGAGACAGGAAATAGTCATATATGTTTGAAGAGCGGTTTGTAAGACGGCGGGTACGGTAACGACGATTGGCAAGGTCAAACTTTGTTTCCTTCACATCTTTCTTGCCCGCGTTTGTATCTTTGCCTTTCTTATTTTTTTTAGTTTTTTTTGAATCCTTGCTGTCGGAAGCATCATCATTGTTGTCACTTTCTGCATTCTCAGCAAGCTTTGCCTCCTCTTCTGTATAATTAAACTTATCCCAAGCCTCGTCATCAAGCACCATGATCATAATATCATCCTGATTTCCCCAAGATCCATGTGCTTTCATGCCATATCTTCCCGACGAGTATGTGAGAGCCTTTCCATCAAGAGCCCATTTGGGATTATAATCGGAATAACCGCTTTCTGTAAGGTCGACCACTTCAGAACCATCAGCCTTTACAAGCGCTATGTCAGTATTATTCCAGCCGCCAAAACCAATATAGGAAACAAGAAGCCATTTGCTGTCAGGACTCCATGCAAATGGAATATCTCCGTCTGAATAAGAATAATTATACTTTCCGTCGAGAGCAGTGTTTACTTTCTTGGTGTTGACATCAATCACCTTAAGTTCTGTACGATTTTCAAGGAAAGCGACCATCTTGCCATCGGGGGAGAATTGAGGCTGCATGGCAGAGGTCTCGCATTTATAAAGAGGTTCGATTTCTATGTCTGTGGCATAAGCGAATTGCTTCTCCTTATCATTTTTAATTTTAGCTGTGAATAGTTGCCAGATCCCGTCAACGTCACTGTCAAACACTAAAGTTCTCCCATCAGGAGAGAAACTTACCGTTCTTTCTTGAGCTGGAGTGTTAGTGATACGTTTCGTTGTCTCATATTCAGTATCTGTGACATACACATCCCCACGGATAATAAACGCAACCTCTTTACCTTCCGGAGATACGGCTATGTCGGATGCCCCATATTTTTCGTATCGCTTGACCAGGTCGCTATCATAGTCATCTGATATAATCTGGACATTGATTTTCTGAGGTTCTGATCCAGGTGTGAGAGTATAAATCTCACCATCCCATGAGAATGCCAATGTTCCATTATCAGAAGAAGACAAGGAACGTACAGGATGTTTGGTGAATTTTGTCAGCTGCTTCTCGGTCTTGTTGACAATATTGCCTTCAAAGACATTGAGAGTCCCGTCTTTCTCACTTACAAAATAATATGTGTCACCTTTACCCCAAACCGGACATTGGTTTCCCCAATTCTGATTTGTCAGCTGAGAAAACAATCCGTTATTATATAACCACACATCAGCTGTGCCTGATGAGCGCTCGTGCTTGCGGAGTACATCTTCCACACCCTTACGATCCTGATATAATACTTGACCGGAAGAATTGGCGTCTGCACTGATCATTGGTTGAGACAGATAGAGCTTGGGACGCGGATTATTCCGATTGACATTAAGTTCATATACCTGAGTTGAAAAAGGAGCCCTTGCCGTAGTTCTTCCGGGAAGACTGGAAGCGCTGAACAATAGAATTGAGTCATTGAGGAAAGTGAGCGGCTTTTCATTACCACTGCTTGTTGTAAGCCGACGTGGAGTGCCTCCTTTTGCGGAAGTAATGAAGATATCATCAGACCCTTCACGTGTACTTAGGAAGACGATGTTTTTGCCATCCTTACTCCAGACGGGAACACCGTCATAATCTTGATTAGAGGTGATCTGGGTAGCCGTTCCACCTTTCACCGGGACTGTAAAAATGTCACCTTTGTATGTGAAAGCGACAGTAGTGCCATCGGGAGAGATCGCGGCATCACGCAACCATTTTGGGGCATTGTCTGCGAAAGACGATGCAGTGCCGGCTGCAAGCAACAATGAAATTAGTGCTGTCCGTTTCATGAAATATTGGATTTAATGCACAAAAATAGTCATTAATAGTTGATTTCACAATAAATCTTCTCAAAACTTTGTCATGATAAATATGATATTTGAAATTTATGAAAGTTTTGATCATTTCATGCCAATGAAAATGATATTCATGTCACGATTCAGGATATAGCTGTCCAGGATGAAGAGGCTCTTGACTATGCACTTGGATAATCAAAACAACAAGTCCCCCATAAATCGTGGTTGCCTCACGTATATTGGAGAAGCAATAAACGAGCATCGAAAGCAATTAGAAACGGTATTGGACAGAAGCGATGATTGAACGCTGCCTGATGTTGAATATATGCTCCGAACGGGAGAGTGTCCCATAAGTCACGTATTCATAACTCCGCTTATTAAGAATATTATTTGCGGTAAGTGAGAGTCTGATTTTATTGTTCACCCTCCACACTGCCGATGCATCAAGCAACATGAGATTTGCTGTGTTTCCTTCTGAAAAAACGGTAAAGAAATGTTCAGCACCGACAGTAAATTCAATTAAGTCGTTTGGCAGGACTGTAGCAAAAAGATTCTGATGGAAAGAATGGAAATTATTACTGTTACCATCTATATCAAGCTTCGAGAATCCATATTTGGCTTCATAATTTGCCGAAAGCCAACTCAAGATACTACCTTTAAAGTATGGTTTCAAACCTGCCGTAACCTGCCTGTAAGGAACTACAGAATTGTCACGCATCGAGGAAGCTGAAGACAATGCGACATTCCCTTCCACACCAACAACCATCTTACTATGTCCAATCCCTTTGCTTATCCCTCCTTTCAGATACCAAGTTTCATTGTCGGATAATTTATCAGCATATGTTGACACAATATAATCCCCAATGAATATCTGATTTGACATTATATGACTCCTCCTATAATTATAAGTAGCCGACAGATTGACAAAGAGTGACTTTATAGGATTGCGATAGCGGTAGGATAGGGTTGCCGCTACATTATTCGAGTATTTATCCGGATTATAAGCGATGAAAAGATTTCGATAATCAGATAAAATAGTATCCTCTATGTTGAGATATGGCTGTGGCGAGGCAAGCTGATATGCCACAGATCCCGAAAGTTCTGATCCGGCATCAAGTTGCCTACGTATAAAAATACGAGGAGAGATGTTGATATAGTTGCGCGACTTTTTAATATTATAGTGATACCATTTCATGGGGACACTTAGAGACATCCTCCAGCCGCTACGCTCGAAGTCTATTTGAGGAGTGGCGTAAAGATTAGACAGAAACGCTTCATGATCCCCGCAATTATCATATTCTCCAAGACCGCTGAGTGTGTTTTTCATTCGATGGTAATTCAGATCAATTCCTGCAGTGAGATAATATTTCCAGAATCGTGTCAATTTCCCGAACTTCGTTTCTGTTGTACTTCTGAAATCTGTGGTTCCAATACTTTGCGATGCATTTTCTTCTCCTCCCACCGACAGAATGTCTGGACGATGCCCGAAAGAATTTCGAGATGTTAGGGTAAATACCTTCTTGTCATTGCGCTTGACCAGTCTGAGATCGTTTTCCACCAAAAAATTTTTTCTACTCACTCGTTGAGAAAGATTGAATGAACCGGTAATGGAAGACGTCGATTTTTCCCATTCTCCCGAAAGAGTAAACTTATCCTTCATGTAATATCCTCTCTTGTTAGTTTCACTATAAAACTGAGCTGAGAGATTATGAGTTTGAGAGCGTTGAATATCGTTTTGAATAAAAGTAGGAATTTGATCGCTGAAATAATCGGTTATTATTCCTGAATTATAATCAAGACGGTCTCCCATATAATCTAATTTAAGTCGCATCGATGTGTCCCCGGATTTCCATGCCGTAATAGCATTGGCAAGCCACGAGAGATTATCACGCGTCCTTTTTTCGGACAGGGGAGCGTTGATAATATCTGCCGATATATATTCTTGCCATAAAGAATAAGAATAATCAGAAGAAAACATATCATTGAAATCGTGGTCTATGATTTCATTTGCAGGGTTCCATCCTGTATTATCAGCCTTCAACGTAAACATATTTTGAATTTTGGGAGCCATCCTCATAGTGAACAACGATCCATCATAAAGAAAGGGCTGAACTCCGGAGGCTGCCTTGGCAACTCCCACCCACCGGCTTCGGGCATCTTCTTTCAATTTCAGATTTATGCCTGCCTCTTCAGGAAATTCAATCCCTTCAAGCGCTTTTACAGGCTGGTGATTTTCCATCACTTCCACTGATTTCACATCCTTATAAGATATGTTGTTTGTAGCGAGGCCGTATTGCCCTCCTATAAAATCATTACCGTCAAGATAGAATTTATTGATAGGCTTCCCTTGATATTCTATAGTGCCATCGTCTTTAACCTTAATGCCGAGAAGACGTTTAATGACATCGATAATTGCGTTGTCTTTTGCATTGGCATATCGAGCAACATTGAAAACAAGCGTATCGCCCTTTGCATATATGTCCGGCGCCGCAACAATAACATCTTTCAGTTGTGTTGCCTGCTGATTTAATCGCACATCCATAAAACTTGCAGATAAAGGCAATATGAGAGTTTCATATCCCATACAACGAAATGAAACGGAATCAGCTTCACCTTTGGGCAACAAAGAGAAGCGCCCATCCAGGTCCGTAGACGTAAACGCCCCTTTGACTTTCACAATGACACCGGCTACAGGTTCACCGGTGTCAGCGTCTTTGACTTGACCTTGCAGTTTGCCCGGATCTACTGCCGCTGCCGACAGTAGACCGAACAAAACGCAAAATATGAGAAAATTGTATCGTATCATCAGATTCATAAAATTTAATTATTTCTTCCAGTCCCGTTCGATATATTCATAAGGGAGTTCTATAGGGTCGTATGCATCGAGACTCGGATTGCCAGCCTCATCTGTCACTGTGATATGTCCTCCTGTTGTTGCTTCAAAATATGCATACGGATTCACTTCATATCTATGTTTGGTATCATAATAGTCCTCTCTCTTCACTTTATTGAAAGGAACCTTATAGATCGTGATTGGTCGGTCTGCCTTAGATTTAATACCTATGCATTCAAAAGTATAGTGTCCTTTTTCATCCGTGGCTTTCATTATAAGCCCGGGCAGTCCGTACAATTTCCACGGACCTTCTGAAAGGGGGATTTCTTCAGTGTAGAACACCATCCATTCCCTGCCACGAAATTTACATTTGGCACTCTGGCATTCGTAGCCAAGGACACTTGCTACCGAATCGGTCATTTCCCATTCAAATTGAGGCATCTCTTCTTCATATCGAAACCAGTCTTGACATATTTTTTCAGTGTGGGTGAGTTTCCCTAAGGGATAGTTTTTGTAAATTGTCATAAACTCACCATTATTAAGTTTTCCTTCTTTAGCTGCACTAAAGATTTGTTCTGAAGTGGAACTCATTATGATGGAATCAACTGTCAGATTCTTATAGCTGGAAAATTTCGACAATCCATTGGGTCCGATCTGTAGAAGCATATTGTCACTTGATATGTTCTCATCAAGAGAACCGGTGGTATCGACACAGCAACGGTAGTCATATACAAATTCCATTGTCTCATTAGCGAGAATTTCTGTTTCGGGAACGGAATTCTCAAAAATACCCAATGTACGACGCATCACTTTCCCGGAGGCGGCAGAAGATATTATTGCGACAGCAGTGAAGATTAAAAATGATTTTTTCATATCGGTTTATATTAGTTGGTTTAGTTTCACGCTGCAAAATTAGTCTACAGTTCTCCCTTGTATCGAAAATAATCATTACTCAAACATTATGAAATTATTACTAAATTATTACTCTTGAATAAATAGATTGACACATAGGTAGATTAACTACATGTATTTTTGTAATTTTGTATCATGGAAAAACGGATAAAAGCTTTATATATAATCACCATCGTGGCAATTCTCGCATTTCTTGGGATGCAAGTGTATTGGCTATACAATCGTTACGAGGTCTCACTCAAAGAATACGAACGCCTTCTGAGTGATAAGATTATGAAATGTGTTGATGACTATAACTCAATACGAGAAAAGAGTAGGAATAACCGGAGGAGTGCACAAAATAAATATGGAGAAGATAATGTGTTTACAATTCCGACATTCTCATTGAAGCAGGAATATGGAGACACGGTTAAAACAACGCGTACAGCTAAAATCACCACATATTTGTTTTCTGCTTACGAACTTCTCGGAATTGAACCGGGAACTCCTCTCAGTGAGCAGCAGAAAAATAAAGCGATGGAGTTAGCTCAAATAGAAATGAAAACTCCTGCCGATTCTGTCGTTTTCGATGCTTCCGGTGCCAAGGATGAAAATGAAGCATGGGCAGCTACGCAAAACGTCCAGATTGAACGAAAATGTCCCTTCAGCATCGAAGGTGTTGACTCAGTATTGAATAAAGCGGGTATAAAAGCCCATGTCAATATTGATAACGCAGACAGTATGGTATGGGAAAAGAAGGTAGATTATCACACCTCAGCATTAGCTCCGAAACTTTCGTTGACCATCCCTTATTCGCAATTAGAGGGTAAGACTGTGTCAATTATAGTTACAATTAATCCTTTTGATGTTCTTCCGGGTATGTGGCAAACCCTTATTATTTCAATATTTGTTTCAATTCTACTTATCGTCTGTCTTGTGCTGCAGTTTTCCACTGTTTTAAAACTTTCTCGTCTTGACAAGATGCGTAATAGTTTTATCATGACAATGATTCATGAACTTAAACGCCCCATCTCTACACTTAAAATGTGTGTTTCCGGATTGGATAACAAAAAGATGATGGCAGACAAAGAAATAAAAAAAGAAGTTATTTCTGAAACAAGAAATGCTCTTGACAACCTTTCTGCATATTTCTCTAAACTCAGAGATATCACATTCAACGATGTTGAGCAGATTCCGTTGAATGTGCAGAATATAAATTTATATGATCTGTTTGAAAACGTGATTTCGGCAATTACGTTCCCTGCAGGAAAGTCAATACACATCAGAAACGATATCGACAAAACATTTGAAATCTCAGCTGACAAAACTCATGTATTTAATATTCTTAACAACTTTGTGGAAAATGCCGTCAAATATTCCGGTTCTTCGGTAGATATAATTGTTTCTGCATTTCAGAACGAAGGAATGGCAGAGGTGAATATAAGTGATACCGGTAACGGAATATCTTCCAGCGACTTAAAACACATATTCAAACGCTTCTATCGAGGAAAAGCATCCGTAGGCAAGCAGCCCGGGATGGGACTTGGGCTTGCTTACGTAAAATTGCTTATGGAAGCACACGGAGGGAATGTATCGGTAAAAAGTTCAGAGGGAAAAGGCTCTTGTTTCACAATAAGGTTACCACAATGATAAAAGCTATTAAAATATTATTAGTTGATGACGATTTAAAAAATTCAATGCTTCTAAAACACTTTATAGAAGCAGAGGGGTTTGAAGTCATCTATGCAAACAATGGAAAAGTTGGACTGGGAATGTATCGGAATATCCGTCCCGACCTGATCCTTCTTGACATAAATATGCCGGAACTTGATGGATTTGAAATGGCTCGCATCATCAGGCAAAATGATAAGAGGGTTATAATTTTCTTCCTGACTGACAGAACCGATAAAGTTGATAGGCTGCATGGTTTTTCATTAAAGGGTAACGATTATATACCAAAACCGTTTTATCCCGAAGAACTGATCGCTAAGATAAATGAGCGATTCGAAAGTATGACTGTGAATCAAGATATAGAGTATCAGTTGGGAAATACTGTTTTCAGACCCAACCTTTCATCTATAACCTACAATGAAGAAACACATTCACTGTCAGTACGCCAGACAGAGATTCTTCAGATGCTCGCTGAGAATATCGGTTATCCTGTGGAACGCGATCTGATCCTTGACAAAATTTGGGGCGATTCAAGCTATTCCAACTCTCTCGCATTAAATGTACAGATCACATATATCCGACGCCTTTTGACAGATCCAACTGTTTCAATAACGTCCATTAAGAAGAAAGGATACATTCTTTCGGTAGATCCGCATAAATGATTTAGTCAAGTATCGACTTTTTTCACAAAGCTGACGATAAGTTAAAACTTGTATTGTTTTTGTTCTTTACTATTAAATACACACAAAAGTGTGCTTCCTAATTTAAATATAGTCATTAATTTTGTCAATGAAAAAGTCACACAGACTTTAAAATTTTGAGGAATCTCCTGAAAAATGTGAATGCATACACATTTTTCATTAAATATATGATTTTAAATATAAAACAATTTAATCATACAGTAGCAATGACCCCGGCAGTGATGTCGGGGCTTGACTTTTTTATAAAAAATATTAATTTGTTTGTTGCAAATCGGGATACCTTACGTATAGTAAACAAATGAACGGAGAAAATTTAATATCGGCATTCAGGAGGGTCAGCCTTAGATTCAGGTCGCGAATCAAAGCGACGGGAGAGGCGGACGATGCGGAAGACGCCTTGCAAGACGCTTTCTGCAGGTTATGGTCACGGCGCGCGGACATAACCGGAGAAAGACAGGCAGAAGGGCTGTTGGTAACCGCGTCCCGCAACCTTAGAATCGACAATGCGCGCCGTAGACAGACCTATCCGGAAAGCAGTATTGAAGATCTTGGAGATATCGGATTTCTACAACAGGAGGAAGATGAGGTTTCCGATCTTTACAAAAAAATTGACAAACTTGCTTCAGAAAATCTGTCTCTAAGAGACAGAGAAATCCTATACCATCGAGAAAAAGACGGGTGGGAATTTGAGGATTTAGCTCAATTTTATGGATTATCGGAAGGTAATGTCAGGCTCATTGTTTCAAGAGCCCGTAAAAATCTCCGCAATCTTTATTTAAATAATCAATCCAATGGATAAAAAAACATTACATCTACTGATAGCAAAATATTTCGACGCAGATACCTCAGTCGAAGAAGAACGGCTTCTTCTTAAGGAGGCACTCCGGCTCGAAGGGAAAGACCCTTTAGCCGACGAGGTTCTGGCTGTGATGGGATATGCACGTAGCAAACCCATCAAGTCAAGTAATGCACTCCGGATTTACCCAATCTGGAAAATCTCCGGCATTGCTGCCGCGGTTGTTGCAATAGGAATAGGTGGCATTTCTTTTATGTCGACCTTATCTTATGAAACCGGGAACGAATGTTATGCATACGTGAATGGTGTTAGAATTGAAAATCAAACTGACATTTCGCACCTGATTCAACAGCAATTAGGAGAGATCTCGGAAGCTGATGAAAATATGGAAGAGTCTATCTCAAACGACCTTGAAGACATGAATAATGCATTAAATATTGAAATGTTATGAAGAAAACTATATTTTGCATATTGTTTATTGCAATCGCATGTCTGCCGGCAATAGCGCAAGAAGGCTTGAACGTTGCACCATTTTTTTCCGACAGTTATGCAGAACAACCGAGTGTAACACTCGTAAACATGAGTTACGACAAACTTAAGCAAGGAGGGGTGAAGAAATATAAAAGTATTTCGGTTTCAGACAATCCTGTGCTTGCAGACAAGATTAAAAGAGCGGTTGCTAAAGATGGTGCTTCTGCAGAATCAAAAGAGGTGTCATATCGGGAAGGAGACCTATATTTCGGATTCTATTCCATGGGCGGCAAAAAAACATCCCGACGTTATCTGCTCTATCTTAACCGACGCCCGAAGGGTATCGAAAAAACTACTCTTATATATATTGAGGGAGACCTTGATGAAAAGGCTGTAAAATCAATGATCAAACAATAATTTTTGATAAACTATATCAACATGAAAAATATATTTAAAATTGCATTTGCTTTATCTTCTGCTCTGTGTGTATTGTCGGAAGTAAAAGCCCAAGAAATCACAGATACAATAAAGGTGATTGACAAGGCTAATGAAATAGTGGTTACAAGAACCGGGAATACCACTAAAATCATTGCAGATGTCAGTGATTCGATCAATGCCGGTAAATATTACATTTATGAAGTGGAAATAACTCCGACTATGCATGATGATGACCGAGAATTACCGGAATCATGGGAAATAAATTTACCATTTATACCTCGTGATCCAAATCAGGACAGTGAACGTAATAAAAAAATAAGAAGAGAAATTTCCGGATTTGAGCACATATATTGGGGATGGAGATTCAACTATAACGACAAACAACAGGTGAAAAATTGCTTTGAAGTGGGAGTGCGCCATCTGATCGGCGTCACATGGAACCATGGCAGGAAAACTCCAGCTTTTTCTATAGGCGCCGGCTTAGGGATGATGAGATTTCTTGCAAAGGATGGCTATACCTACGGCAAAAATGGCGATGCTGTTATATTTCAACCTATCGGGAATGGGGTGGAAGTTGACAAATCCAGACTTGATGTATGGAGATTTCATGTGCCGGTAATGATGACAATCCCTCTTGGTAAAACCGGTGCTTTCTGTCTTGGCGGGGTCATGAACCTTAACACTTATGCAAGTGCGATTACTCAAGTATATGACGGGGATTATCGTAATAAGATAAAATATAAAGGACTACAACAGAATCTTATTACAGCTGACATTTATACATCAATTTCAATCGGTGGAGTAGGGGTGTATGCGACTTGGAGTCCTACTGCTTTATTCAAAAACGGCTACGGACCACAACTTAAATCATGGTCAATAGGCGTTGATCTGATTAGCTTTTAAAATTAGCAATTGAACAAATCAAAAACTTAATTAGCAAATTGATATAAATATGAAAACCATATATAACATCATTACAGGTTTGACATTGGGTCTCGCATTCCTAATTACCACACCATTGCACGCCCAGATCGAACAACCCGACACCATATTGAAAATCATTACTCCCACAAAAGTAATTTTGACAGAAAATGCAGACGGCACCAACGTAGAAGTCCGAACGGTAGGAGAAAAGAATGATATCATAGCTTCTGTACTCACTGAATATTCATCCGAGTCTTCTGTCAGAACTAAATCAAGAGAGGGGAAATTACAACAATGGTGGCACAACAGAAACCTGTTGGATGTCAGCAATGAGGATGATTCTAATTGGGGGGTGTCGGTCGATGGACTTTGTATAGGACTTAATAAAGCAGTAAACCAAACACCTGAAAACGGGTTACAATGGTCTAAATCATTTGAAATTAGTTGGCTAAGCTGTTTGAATGTATATTATGAATTCAACAGGTCAAAGATCTCTCTCGGGCTCGGCTTTGATTGGAGAAATTATAAGATTACAACATCTGACAAATGTTTGGCATCCAACGAAGATAAAGGGATCGAGTGGGGAAAGTATCCCGAAGGTTCAAAAGGACGCTTCTCCAGATTAAAAATTTTTAGTCTTCAGCTGCCTTTACTTTATGAATGGGATATACCCAAATCGTCTGTTACATTTAAAGCTGGACCTATATTAAATTTCAATACCTATGCTTCTTTAAAGTCAGTATGGGATGACGCAGACGGCAACCGCAGGGAAATTTTCACTAAAAATATTTCTCCCCGCAGATGCACTATAGATTTTTTTGCAAGCATTTCATTTTGTAAGACAATCGGGATATATGTAAGATACTCCCCGATGAAGGTTATGGACGCTCCAAATTCTATTAATTTCCAGCCATTGACTGTCGGGCTTGGATTTGGGATCTGACGCTATAATTAAGGCTGAGTAATAAAAGCTCCAATATCTTTGAAAAGATATTGGAGCTTTTATCGTAATTTTATGGATGGATTTTATTATTTTTGCGTTAATATTATGTATATGACAAAATTTCACCAATGAACATAAAGAAACTTCTCACACGCACGTTATCAGGTATTGTTTATATCGGCATTATAGTTGGTTGCATTTTCTGGGGCTTCCAACCATTCAACTGGATGGCTGCAATATTTGCAGCCATCGCTATCCACGAATTTGAAAAGATTACCAGAGAACTTAATCCACAAACTCTTCCGATATTGCTTTTGGATATATTCGGTGCAGTCTCACTCGTATTTGGATGGATGCTTTATCCTCTTGTCGTATGGGTATTTATTATGCTTTGCAGGATGATTCTCCAGCTTTACATCAAAAGCGATACACCACTTGCCGATATGGCACGCTCTATTATGTCACAAATATATATCGGACTGCCATTGGGCTTGATGGTACTGCTTGCCGATATTTGGCATCTTCATGCTATTCTTGCCATATTTTTGATGATATGGCTCAATGATACCGGAGCGTTTCTTGTGGGGAGCATGATTGGCAAGCATCGTCTTTTTGAACGCATTTCCCCCAAAAAATCATGGGAAGGGTTCTTTGGAGGTCTGGCTTTTGATTTGATTGCGGCAGCCTTGTTCGGATTATATTGTTCTGAGTTTTTCCATCTTGAAATAGGAGTGGCAGAATGGATTGGATTGGGTGCCGTAGTTTGTATATTCTCCACATGGGGAGATCTTGTGGAGTCAATGATCAAACGCACCCTGAATATAAAAGATTCAGGGAATCTGATTCCGGGACACGGCGGTATTCTCGACCGCATCGACTCCTTGCTATTTGTTATACCGGCTTCCCTGATCTATCTGACAATCTTATATCTTTAACAACAATTTCCCTATAAGCAGCTGAATCCGTATGTAACTAAGTTACATACGGATTCAGCTGCTTATAGGGACTTTACTCCCTCCTTAATATTAAAATTTTGCCTTATCTACTGACAATCATTTTATTCGGAACCAGTAACCAATAGTCGCAGAAATGGTCATTTGATTGGAGGCACTATATGTATCTGTTCGTTTTGAGGGAAATACGTTGCCGAGTCCATAATAAAAACGAGCCTCTATCATCAATGAATTTCTTTTGTTTATATTAAACTCTCCACCCAGGCCTGCCGAGATTCCATAATCAATCTTTTGAGTAGCCGACATGAGCATCTGTTCATTCATTCGGTTTGTATATGGAAAATCAGGAAGTGACGCCATCTGTGTAGGATCAAAATTGGCTTTTGTAGACTCACTCAAAAACAACGCGACCTGAGGTCCCGCATTAAAAAAGAATTTGCCACGCCTACCAAAAAATATATGAGCCATCACAGGCAGCTCCACAAAGTTGAGTGTTCGGCTATAATTATATGGCGCCTCTTCGAAATTTTCAGCCCAACCTCGTTGTACAAAATTTAACTCTGCAATAAGCCCGAAATGGTCTTCTTCAATATATCGAACCATTACTCCTGCTGTCATACCCGGATTAAACTTCTGACGTACCGACGGATTAAAGAACACTTCCGAAAATGTGGCGCCTCCCTTCACACCTATTGCGACATTAGAACTATAATGGGTCTGAGCCTTGATTTCCTGAAAAGATAAAAAAAAGCATACAAGAGCAACAACCTTTAAAATGTTGCTCTTGTATGCATGAATATTATAACTTCGAATTCTCATTTTACAATTTCTTTCTCAATAAAACCTCCATGACGGAATTTAAGCAAGTAACCTACAGGGTTGATGAACCCTCCCCAATTGTTGACACGCTCAAGCTTTATATCACTCTGAATAGGAGTACCCTCAAAACCGGAGAACCCTCTGTTAAAATCACCGCCGTTTCTTGCCGTAGAAGGAATAAAATATTTTGCCACGTCATACCCACTTGCTGCAAAACTCGGGAACGATTTTACCGGAACACCATCGAACATATCATTAAACTTACCCATGAATCTCTTTCCCTCGCTTGACTCCGGATCAAACCAGACTCTTGCAGGAACAATCACGTCATCGTCGGCAAATTTATCACCATAAGTATCATTAAGAATCACCCAACTTGGTCTACCAACCAAAGTGATGTTTGCAAGAGGATATTTTTCTTTCAGATTTTCCACACCCTGCAAAAGATCTGCCACCTCCTCCTTTTTGCTCGGATAAGCATAAATCATATAGGAGTCAGATTCAGTAATTTCAAATTCTGAAAGTCCTGATACGGGGAGTTCGGTCTTATCATAATCCTGATATTTGGGAAGAAGAATTTCCGCGATACCATCATTCGGATCAGGAAGTCCGACAACAATAAGCTTTCTATCACCATATTCATCATAAAGCCTATCGGCAAGCTGCTGATTAAAATAAGACGAAGGAGGAAGAAGCTGAACCATAGAAGGGTTATCTTCGTAGAGCTCATTTTTGACATCGAAGACATTCACAACCTCTATTTGATTCGTATTTCCATAGTCTGCAAGGAATGCTGGAAAATTCTTGTCGGCTGTGGCCACTATTAAATTCGGCTCAAAATCATCCAATGCATTTGTTACAGCCTCAGTGGATATCCTTCCGTCAATAACCTTGAAACTGATTTTGTAGGGGGAATCCTTAAGTTCATCTATTGCAATAAGGAAACCTCTGGAAAAATCAAGATCCTTATTTGATGTTGGTTCATCAAGAATCGCGGCAATCTTAACCTCAGCGAGCAATGACTGTTCAGAATCTATGTTGTGGATTGAATCGTACAACTCCTGGATTCCTTCTGAGGTTAATTCTCTTGGATCTTCTTTTTCAACTTCTTTCTCGACCTGAACAGTCTCGATGACCGGCACATTGACAATTGCATTCTTTTTAAGTTTAGAGGTGTCTTCATTTGCTTCCTTCAAAGTTTCTTCATCCACGCCGGTTTCCTTAGCAATCGTAGACCAGGTGTCATTCTTTTTCACCTTATAACTTTCCACGCTTGCAAGACGCTCCTCCTCCACAAGCTCGGTGTGAATCCTCTTGTTGTTAGAATTGATGGCGAGACGGATCGTATCGCCGATTTTGAAATTCTTTTCTGAAACCGAAGGATTTGCAATAAGAATATCCTCTATTGAAGTATGGTATTTTTTTGCGAGAGAATAAAGAGTGTCTCCCGGCTTAATAACATAATAAAGATATTTATCAGACACTGTCTGTGGTGATTGCTGAATCACAATCGTTTCACCTGCCTTTATCCCGTATTTTGCATTTGGATATGCAGCATAAATCACATCGAGGGGGACATTGTATTGTCGGGATATGCTGTAGACAGTTTCCCCTTTCTTCACGAAATGATTTATGGGTTCGTATGAAATGCTATCCATATTTACACCGGGAACGGGATTCTCCGTCACAACAGTAACTTTCCCGGTAGGGTAGTATAGTCTTGTGCCTTTTTCCATTTCTGATGAAGCAGTCGGATTGAGTCTCACAAGTTCTTCAAGATCCCAACCATGTTCCTTGGCAATGCCATAAATTGACTCCCCTTTCTTGATTTCGTGGTAATAATATTCCTTACCCAAGATTTCAACTTTGGGAAGTTTCGGTCCGGCGGCAAACACAGGAAATGCTACCGCAGCTATTCCTATCCAAGGGAAAATATGCGAATTAATCTTCATTTGAGTCAGAATTATAATTGCAAAATTAACAAATTTTTCTTTAAGCCGAGTAGTATATTAGCTTTAAAAGAGGTAAAATTAACGTCTGTTATGAAAAGAAACGGGAAGAGATCCCATTTGAAATCTCTTCCCGTAGAATTATTAATCTTGTTGATTTATTTTTTCTTTTGATCTACCTCTTTAAGAAGTTCCTTTACCGCTGTCTCGAGTTGGGCATCCTTACCCTTGACAACATCTTCAGGCTTGTTCTCTACAAGAATGTCCGGTTCAAGCTGAGAATTTTCAAGGACAGTACCTTCAGCCGTGCGGAAAGCGGTCACCGGGATACCGAATATCATCGTGGGATCTTGCATTGTAATCCAATTCACACTTGACATCGTTCCCGGCACGGGCATACCGACAACCTTTCCCAAATTCTTATGTTTGTATACCCAAGGGGTACCATGTGCATTACTATAGTTAGCTTCACCTGTCACCATGACACTCGGTTTGTTCCACCTTCTCGAAGGCATTGTTGCAGATTTAACACCATGATTCTCCTGAGTGAGATATTGATCACCACTAAAGAGCACCTCTATATCTTCATGCAAACGTCCACCGCCATTCCATCGTGTGTCTATAACTATGCCCTCGCGATTATTGAATTCACCAAGAATCTTGGAGTAGATCGTACGGAAACTTTCATCGCTCATAGACTGGATATGCACGTAACCAAGACGCCCTCCTGACAGGCTGTCAACAAGATGCTCATTTCTTTTTACCCAACGATTGTAGAGAAGTCCACTCATGACTCCCGATGAGATTGGAAGAACAACCTCATCCCAACGCTCTCCTGATTTAGGGCTATAGAAAGATACAAGAGTTTTTTTCTTATTAGTGTTATTCAAAAGATAAGTCCAGTCTTTACCAGCCTTGATCTTTTCTCCATTTATAGCCTCAACTATATCTCCTGCCTTCACACGTGTAGTAGATCTATCAAATGGTCCACCTGCTACGATCTCTTCAATTCTAAGACCATCCTTATCTGTAGTTAGGTCAAAAAGAAGCCCAAGTGAAGACGTGGCATCTTTAGCAGCCGCAGAAGAATATCTCCCCCCGGAGTGGGATACGTTAAGTTCTCCGAGAATCTCGCTAAGAAGCATTTGGAAATCATAATTGTTGTTGATGTGCGGAAGAAACTTGCGATAGTTCTCCACATATTCTTTCCAATTGATCGGCATCTTTGCAAGATAGAAACGCTCTTGAGCTTCGTTTGCCATAAAGTTGAACATCGCCTCTCTTTCTTTATAGGGATCGATCTTCACTGAACCGGAAGTTGAAATATTCTTAAAACTTTTTGAGCTTGGAATAAATTTACGGACAGTGGCACCAACGAGATACATGTTGCCGTTTTTGTCAGTCTGTATCCCTGCGGGAGAAGAACCAAGCTTCTTGATCATGCTGACATCCCCTTTTCTCAAATCTTTTGACCACAGATCATAACCGTCTTCAAAAGAAGAAAGATAATAAAGGGTAGAACCATCTTTCGAAACAACAAAGTCCGCAAGACTTGAGGAATTAGGAGTCAGGCGCACGATGCGGTCCTGAATGCCTTCTCTGTCAATCTTGATTGATTTGTCTTCCTTATCAGATTCAGAGTCCTTTTTCTTCGAATCTTTATTTTTTTTATCTGAATCCGAATCTTTTTTCTTAGAATCCTTCTTTTGCTGATCTTCAACTTCCTTAAAGAGTTCATAATCCTCTTCGCTCATACGAAACTTGTCGTAAGCCTCCTTTGAGAGGAACACCATCATCACGTCTGATTCTGACCCCCACGATGCATGGTTTCTCATTCCATAACGTTCCGATTCAAACAGGACAGCACTTCCATCAGGAGTGAAACGAGGATTCTGATCAAAATATCCCGTATTGGTTAGATTAATAAATTCTCCATCCTCTACATTTATTATAGCTATGTCGTCATACGGCTCATGCATTGGATTCATAACTTCCAAAGTAATCCATTTGCTGTCTGGACTCCATTCTACACCGATGCCGCTACTGCGCGAAGTAGAAATTCTGTCATCTGAAAGTGTCTTCACCTTCTTGCTGTCAAGATCCATTACCTTGAGCTTGGTACGATCTTCAACGAATATCATTTTTTTACCATCAGGAGAAATTGAAGGATACCCTCTTTCCACTCCATCATTAGGGAACATTTCCTTCTCCTCTATAATTGTGGCATTTGAGAAGTTGGGATCATCAGTACGTTTGATAGTTGCTTTATAGATATTACTTCTGCCATTACGGAGTGATCCATAATATAAAGAGCGTCCATCGCTTCCCCATGTCAATGCGTTTTCAACAGCAGGAGTGTGAGTGATTTGCTTAGTTGAAGAATAATCTGACGAAGTCACGAATACTTCACCTCTTACCGTAAACGCTACTTGTTTCCCATCTGGAGAAACAACAGCACCCTGAACCCTCGAGAATGGGATCTCTTTTACATCTTCCATGAAATCATCGACAATGTCAATAGGGAGTTTACTTGCTTTGCCTCCAGGTTTCATTGTATAAAGTTCGCCATTATAAGTAAAAGCAAGGATATCTCCGGCACCGGCACTGAGAAACCTCACAGGGTGCTTGGTAAATGAAGTGAGTTTCTCCGGAGTGTCTTTGCCAGATATGGACTGACGATAAACATTAAACGAATCGCCGTCTCGCTCGCTAAGGAAGTAGAAACTACTGTTATCTGAGGCAATTACCGGCTCACGGTCTTCCCCGGCACGATCTGTAATATTAGTATAGGATCTGGAAGACGGGCTATACATCCATATGTCTCTGGTGACTGAGGATGTGTGATGTTTGCGCCATTTGTCTTCCGAACCCTTCACATTTTCATAAAGGAAACTACCGTCTGGCCGCATAGCAACGCTTACGGCAGGCGTCGAAAGGATCTGGACAGGTCTTCCACCTTCCGTAGGGACCGAATACAGTTCACTTTGACTTCTGTGTGGCCCGCCGGAATTGACAGCCGGTTTCTGAATATAGGCAGAAAAAATCACATTTTTGCCATCTGGAGAGAAAGCCTCGGGAGTTTCCGCAACTGAATTGTAAGTGAGACGTGTGGATTTCCCACCGGAGGCGGGAATTATATACACATCTTTGCCGCCGTTACGGTCTGATGCATAAGCGATCTTATCACCTTTCGGAGACCAAATCGGGCTACTTTCATACGCCTCTGTAGTTGTGAGTCGAGTTGCTTTGCCACCGGTTGCGGGAACTGTAAACAAGTCGCCTTTATAGGAAAACACAATTGTCTTCCCATCCGGAGAGATCTTCACGTCACGCATCCACATCGGGCTGACAGCCATCATAGAGATTGGAGCCAGCAGAAGTGCTACGGGGATAATAAATCTTTTCATGTGGAACAGAAATGGTTAGAATAATGTATACAATCAGGCACTACAGAAATCTGGTCATTTCCAAAAACTACCTGACCGGAGTATTTAAAGTGCAAATATACTTTAAATTCATTAATTAACCAATGAAATATTCAACTTTCACACCCCGCAACAATCGTGAAACGTTGGAAGCCCGACCTATCCGTCGAGCGCAAGTTTACCGGTAATGAGCATCCACACCGACACACATGTCATTGCTATAAGAAAAACAAATAATATCTTCTCACTACCGGTCATTATTGATTCATGTGATTTTTTATGTCTTCTTGCCATAAAAAAGAAAGGGGAGCCGGCAAGATAAAAAGTGGAAGTCAACATGAGTAGATATAAAGAACCCGCCCACATCGAATATCCACAATATACCATTGTACATGAGGCTATCACAGTCAGAGATGTCTTGATTTTAAAGGGCATCCTCAATGTGGAAGACAATGAAAGTTTAAAAAGATAAAGTCCACAGAAGAAATAACATGGAAGAATCATCATCGAAGCAAGATTAACGGCAGCAAGGTAGACATCTTCTGCTGTGACAACAAGCAAAAGACACAAAGTCATTGTGACGGAGGAAATTCTCATCCCGTATGCGGGCACACCATGGTTATTGACTGACAAAAACTTACTTGGGAATATCTTAACTACGGCGGCTTCATATGGAGTCTGTGCACACAGTAGGGTCCACGCCACAAATCCACCTGCAACCGACACAATTATTGCAGAGATAACAAACCACTTAGCCCACGGCCCGGCACATGCCTCAAGCGCATATGCCAATGAAGGATTTGGCAAAGCTGCCAATTCCGGTTGCGACATGATACCGAAACATAATGTAGTAACCAAGACATAAAGAGACAAAGCAAGAGTGAATCCGACCATAGTTGCCTTACCGACATCTGATCGCCGTTTCGCCCTTGCCGACATCATCATGGCACCTTCAATTCCAAGGAAACTCCATATAGACACAAGCATACAAGAAGATACCTGACCTCCGACAGAGGGAAGTGCAGGATTAAGATTACCCCAAAAATCAGTCGAGAAATATCCGACCTTTACACTGATTGCAAGTATAATTAGGATGAAAACTATACATCCGAATTTCAACGCCGACATAAAAGTATTGATGTAAGATGCCTGCTGAATGCCTCGTGTGACAATATAATACATCAGCCACACAAGCGCCGTCCCGAACACCACAGTCTCCCATCCGTGTCTATTCAATATCGGGAAGAATGCTCCAAGTGAATCATTCAGAAGCACGGCATATGTGACATTACCCAGAACGACACAAAGCCAGTATCCCCACGCCATATTAAACCCCCAATAATTACCGAACCCTTCCTGAGCATACTGATAGATCCCGGCATTCAGATCAGGTCTCAATTTTACAAGACGTCTGAAAGTAAGCACTAAAAACATGATACCAAGCCCGGTCACCATCCAAGCACACAAAACAGCACCTAATGCGGCACCATGAGCCATGTTTTGGGCAATATTGAATATACTGCCACCTATCACCGACCCGAAGACAATAGCCACAAGTCTCCAGAGTCCAAGTTTACCTGTTTCTTCCAATTTTATCTTAAGATATATTTCACCAAATTTCATTCTATTAACGCTATGCTGTGAAGTTTGTTTTATTACTATCTGTCACAAAAATGCAAAAATGTTAAAGAATGCTGAAATATTTACAATAATAGAATAAGATTTGGTTTGGATAGTTCAATTTAAACAGCTATTTTTGCACTAATAATCAGGAACGCAAGTTCCATTTTTCTAACAACCATATTAACCATCATGAAACACATTTTCACCTTGCTGACCGCTGCAACGATTTCCATATCGTGTATAAGTCCGGCAACAGCAAAAGCAGAGGAGTCTTCCGCTAATCCTCTTGAGATGGCACAACGTTTTTCAGGCAATAAACTGAGGAACATGTTGTTTTCCACCACTGTAGACCCACATTGGTTTCAATCAGGAGAAAAATTCTGGTATTCTTACACTACTGCTGACGGCACTCACTGGTATGTTGTGGATCCTATTAAAAGAACCAAATCTCCATTGTTCAACAATCATAAGTTGGCATCTGAGCTGACAATGATAATGAAAGATCCGTTGAATGAGGCAGACCTTCCCATAAGAAAACTCGAGGTGCAACCGGATGGATACACTTTTACCTTCGAGGTTACATCATCTCAAGATGCAAAGCCCAAAAAAGATGCAGACGGGAAAGAAAAGAAACCTAAAGCAGGTGAAAAAGAAGTGTTCTATTTCTCTTATGATTCACGCAACGGCAAGCTGACACATCTCGAAGGGAAAGAAAAAGAAACCAAAGAACTTGATTGGGCATCAGTGTCTCCTGACGGAAAAACTGTGGTCTATGCTAAAGATTTCAACCTTTATCGCATGAGCCGTGAGGATTATGAGAAGCTGAAGAAAAATGAAAACGACAGCACCATTTCTGAGATACAGATCACAACTGACGGTGTGAAAGATTTCGGCTATGGTCAGGGCTACAGCTACTTGAACACTGACACGCTTGCCAACGGCAAACGTAAAGGGGCATATGTTTTGTTTTCTCCAGACTCCCGTTACTTTGTTACTACAGTATCTGACGACCGTCCTGTAAAAGAGCTTTGGGTCATAAACTCTTTGGCATCGCCACGTCCCACACTTGAAACATACAAATATCAGATGCCGGGAGAGAGCGAAGCGCCAGAAGACCATCTTTATCTTTTTGACCTTAACGACAATTCAAAAAAAGAGATAAAGACAAATAGATTTAAGAACCAGACCCTTTCTCTCGGTTATCGTCCCCGCCAACACAAACAGCGTTCAATGTATGACGTTCCCAATATCTGGCTCGGCGATGACAACAAATTTTTTGTGACACGCAGCAGCCGAGACCTCCACAGAATCGACATATGCAGCTATACAATCGGTCAGGATTCTATTGTCCCGGTTATTGAAGAGAGGATGAACACATATCAGGAGGTGCGCCCGTTGGCTCTCGTGGGCAACAAACCCAATGAACTTATACAGTGGAGCGAACGCGACGGTTGGGCTCACCTTTACCTCTATGATGGCAACGGCAATATGAAGCGCCGACTGACTGAAGGTCCCTGGCACGTTCACCGCATACTCAATATAGACCCTGTGACCCGCAAAGTATACTTCACAGCTATGGGCAAGAACGACGGTGAAAACCCATATTATCAACATCTTTATTCTGTCGGGCTTGACGGCGGCGCTGTAAAACAGCTCGACAAAGGTGATTATTTCCACTCCCCCCTGGTGGATGATGCAGGCAAATACTTTGTAGACAATTTCTCTCGTGTAGACACCATACCGGAAACCTGGGTGTATGACACGAATGGCGCAAAAGTTATGCAGCTTGAACGTGCAGATTTCTCTCAACTTCTTGCTAACGGCTATAAATTCCCGGAAACTTTCAAAGTCAAGGCAGCTGACGGAATCACTGATCTTTATGGCGTGATGTATAAACCATTCGATTTTGATCCTGAGAAGTCGTATCCCATTGTTGACTACGTTTATCCGGGCCCGCAGGTAGAGGCAACCAACTATCCATTCACAAGAATGAGCGTACGTACAGACCGTCTTGCACAAGCAGGATTCATCGTCATTACAGTCGGGAACCGAGGAGGTCACCCGGATCGTTCAAAATGGTATCACAACTACGGTTACGGAAATCTTCGCGACTATGGTTTGGCAGATCAGAAAGCTGCGATTGAACAGTTGGCCGCAAGACACAAATATATTGATGTGAACAGAGTCGGAATTCACGGTCACTCAGGTGGCGGATTCATGTCTACAGCAGCAATTCTTCAATATCCGGATTTCTTTAAGGCTGCTGTCTCTGCAGCGGGAAACCACGACAACAGAATTTACAACCGTTGGTGGAGCGAGACTCACCATGGTGTTAAGGAAAAGGTGACAGAACAAGGAGACACAACATTTGTCTATCAGATCGACACCAACCCTGAACTCGCATCCCGTTTGAAAGGACACCTCATGCTTGTGACCGGCGATATCGACAATAACGTTCATCCAGGAAACACCATACGTGTTGCGAATGCTCTAATCAACGCAAACAAGCGTTTCGAGCTATTGGTTCTTCCGACTCAACGCCACTCTTTTGGCTACATGGATGAATATTTTTATTGGAGATTAGTAGATCACTTCCGCGATTATCTAATTGAAGGTCGCAAACAGGATGTAGATATCCCTCAGCGCTAACCTTAATTAAACATAGATTAAAATCCCTTCATTTGCAGATTAATGTTGCAAATGAAGGGATTTTTCATTATCAAATAACTATGAACGATTGTTTACAAAAGTGCGTTTTAATACCAAAACATTATGTTCAATGGTTCGGTAAAATTTAAGTTAAGATAATTAACAGTCTGATCGGTAAATACTAAATCTTGCCAAGAGACTGAAC
>CAMTMX010000034.1 GCA_947073495.1 uncultured Porphyromonadaceae bacterium | reverse complement strand
GACCGATGAAAGGCTCAAAACCGACCGGAAAGATGGCGGAAGATTGGAAATGAGGTCTTTTTAATGTAAAAAGCCATATGAAAATAAATATCCGTAAAAAAGTTTAAACAACTTCATTATATGATTAAGAAATTGTTTAAATTTATTATTAATTTTACAGAAATTAACCAAACATAGTAATATTATGAAAAGTTTTTCAAAAATTGTCATCGCTTTCATTTCGGCTGCTTATGCAATTGGTGCCTTAAGTTTATCGGCATCGCTTCCGTCCCGGCAGATGTCTAACGTGCGTTCCGGCATTCCGAGAGATTCTATCATTCTTAGCGACCCTGCCGTGTTGGCTGATTCCAAAACACAAACATATTATATGACCGGTACGGGCGGATTGTTATGGAAAAGCAAAGACCTTGACAAATGGGATGGTCCGTTTGTTGTTGCTCAACCCGACACCACGTCATGGATGGGATCACATCCTCAGATCTGGGCAGCTGAGCTTCATGAAAATAATGGAAAATACTATTATTTTGCCACATTCACAAACGACAAAATAATCGTCGAAACAAACCAGGAAGGAGATATTCCGCGACGAGCATCGCATATTCTCGTTGCCGACACTCCTGATGGTCCGTACCTCCCTGTATCTTCAGCTGACTATCTACCGGAAGACAGACCTACTCTCGATGGAACATTTTGGGAAGAAAACGGAAAGCCTTATATGGTATTTTGCGGAGAATGGCTCCACAATCAAAACGGAACCATGGAAGCGATAGAGCTATCTCAAGATCTCAGCAATTCTATTGGAGAACCGATATTACTTTTCCGTGCTTCCGATTCTCCGTGGAGCAGGGAAAAACGTAATGGAGAAATCACCTTCAACCGTGTTACTGACGGTCCGTGGCTTTTCAAAACTGGTACCGGCAAATTAGGAATGATCTGGACATCTTGGGTATTTGGAGATTACACTATGGGTGTGGCATATTCTGAAAGTGATACAATTTTTGGACCATGGATACAAGAACAGGAGCCAATCACACCTCCAAACTATGGACATGGAATGATATTCAAAGATCTTAACGGAAGAGATATCCTCTCGGCACACAGTCATTCGGTAGTGAACGGAAGATACGTCAGACGCCCGACTTTCTGGGAAGTCGACCTTTCCGGTGACAAACTCAAAATTCTAAAAAAATTAAATCCTTAACGATTGAGCATTAACGACCTTTTATATATATGTAATCAAGAATTCGACTTTCGCAAGCGAAAGTCGAATTCTTGATTACATAGACCGATCTGTTCAAAAGCCTTCATTGAATACAATAAGTACCTACGGAAAATAAATGTACATATGATTGGCTTATAGTGTGAGCGAGATATGAAGGCATGAAGAAGGAGTTATGGGGTTCCATAACTCCTTCATAAATATCATAAAGATGCCGACAAAGACCTCAATGACAAGAAAAAATAAAATTTAAACAGTTTCTCAATTCACATCCCTGAGTTCATAAAGAGATCACATTATATGAATTATTCAAAAGATCAAATACCATAAGTTTTGATTTAAGACATTCTCCCGCCCCTGTCAGATATTTTATCACCTCAGCAGATTGCAACGAAGCACAGATAGCAGCTGCAGGTCCGACAACTCCACCAATTGAACAAGGTAAAAATCCTTCGGTTCCCGAATCCGGAAATACTTCTCCAAATTTAGTCGAACCGGGGAAAACCGTCATGACCTGCCCATGAAATTCCGAAACACCCGCTATACTGCAAGGCTTACACAACTGTTGACACACAGATTCTATGATAAATTTCGAAGAAGGGTTGTCTGTGGCATCCATGATAAAATCATAGTCAGAAAACAATTCAACAGCCCTTTCTCTATTTATCAATGCATCATGGCACAAAACATGACAGGATGGGTTAAGATCCTCCATCCTCTGTTGAAGGACAGCACTTTTCTTCATGCCGGCTTCATCGGTTTTAAAAAAAAACTGCCTTTGAAGGTTGGAAACGTCAATGGTGTCGAAATCTGAAATCCCTATGGTTCCGATCCCTGCTCCAGCCAACTGCATTGCCACCATAGACCCTAACGCGCCACATCCTACAATAATAACCTTTGCAGATCTAAGCCTTTGCTGACCGCAAACTCCAATTTCTTCTATTGCAATCTGGCGCGAATAGCGTCGCTTTTCTTCTTCCGTCAAGCATTTATCCATAATCACTTTGATACAGACGAGATTTTAATCGAATCAGGCATATCTGCGATATGCACATCCATTTGCGGGAAGGGGAATGAGAAACCGTGTTCTGGCAACTCTTTATAAAAACGCTCGTTCATCTCATAATAAAGCCCCCAATAATTTGAAGAATGAGTCCAGGCACGCACCACAATATTAATACTACTGTCGGCAAGTTCATCAAGACCCACAAAAGGTGTACAGTCTTTCTTAATCGAAAGTCCCTCATTAAGAGAGACCTTTTCCCTGAGCTTCTCTTGAATGGCAAGCTGATGTTTTTTTCTTCTGTTTCTAAATCGTTTCCACCAACCTTCTTTTTCGGCTACGCTCTCTTCACTTGCCATCCCGGATGATAATTCTTTTAACTCCTCTTCTCTCTGATGCTCCTTACGTAGTTTCATATCGTCTTCGATATATTTCTTCACAACACGCTCATCTGAATTGAGCATTTCAAGAATTGTCTTCCTCGCCTCAGAATAGTCATTACCATATGACAGCCCTATCTTCCAATCCACTCTCCGGTACTGCTCAAGAGAATAATTATTGATTGACCCGGTCGACAGTCCTCCATTGGGAATAATTATAGCTTTGTTATCTGCGGTGTTGATTATGGTATGGAAAATCTGAATCTCCTTGACAGTACCCGTAAAGCCCTGAGTCTCGATATAATCACCTACTTTATAAGGTTTGAGAAGCAATATCAACACTCCCCCTGCGAAATTCTGCAAAGTGCCGCTCAAAGCCATACCGATGGCGACACCGGCAGATGCAAACAGTGCAAGGAACGAGGTGGTCTCGATGCCTATAATTCCGACAACAGTAACTATAAGAATAAAGAACAAGACGATTTTGACCAATGACAAAACAAATGTAGTCAATGATGCATCGACCTTTCTATTCACCATTATGGAGTAAACAAGCCCATAAATTTTCTTTATTATATATTTACCGACATAGAACACTAAAATGGCTATAAGTAATTTGAATGTGAATTGGACAATACCATTGGCAATACTACTTATAGCATCATCAAAGCCAAGCCCTTTCAATGTCTCTATAGCCGTTTTACCACTGTCAATCTTATCCGGAAGCGGGACAACCGGAAGGTCTTCTGTCTGAATCATATGAATTCTATTAGTCGAAAGTTTATAATGAATAGATTCTGATCTCAATTAAAAAGCATACGGTATATACCGAATGCTTTTAATTGTAAAATAAATTATGGTTATGATTTGTTCATGTCTACGTTTATTGTTCAGCTTGAGGATAAACCCGTTTATACCAGTCAAGAGTGCGGTAATAACGAGCCTTATCAGTCATGTCTGTTTCAGAAAAACGATAACATGAAATTCCGGAATAGTTTTCAGGATTAATCGGATTAAAATTAAAATCCTTATCGGTAGCCGCTTTATATATTACAAAATTATCCATTACCGCTTCAAATTCTTCAACCGAAGGAGCATTCGGATTACTTTGTGCCATCAAGCGGGTGTATTGTCCAAAGTCATAAAACGGGCCGAAAGATGACCTTGAATATTTCTGCAATTCATTTGCAGAAGGAATCGATGCATCAGTATAAGCAGATTTGCAATAATCCGCAACACTCTCTATGCAGCTAATGTCTGACACCGCCACAGTAGCCACTCTATATGAAGAAGATGCATTATTAGCATAATAATTAAAAAATGCTTCTGCCGCACCCTTTAAGTCAGGAACGTCTTTTAATAGATAAGGTATAGTCAAATCATAGGGCATTCCAGGATTGTAGACCTCAGTAGGATAACCCACAAAATAGTCACATTTATGCCTTAGCTGATACATCGTCTCAATGCCACTCATATAGCAGGCATCAAACCAAATAAAATCAAACATACCATCAGGAATTGCGTTTGCCAATTCATCTATATCAGTCTCATCATAATATCTGCCATCTTTATCAAGATCTTTATCTGATCCAAATGAATATAGTAATGGATGATTTGAGACAAAAACCGAATTTCCGGATTCCAATGGTGCAGAAAAATTTGACAGCGTTTTCTCGCCAACTCCATGAGTAGAAAAAGAAGGGTCAATGCCGGTGCCGTGAGACCAAAGGATCAAGCCATATTTTTCAGCGTTACATATCGTTCTTACATCTTCAATCACTTCTGATATTCTTTCGGGATCTGTGGAATACAATTCCCTTGTATATTCTTTTATTTGGACGAATTCGCAATATTCAGGATTAACCCTCTTCAATTCAAAAAGTTGAGGATTTCCGGTTGGCGCCACTTGATATACAAGCATCGACAAACCGTTAAGGTTCATATTTTTCGCTGCTTCAAGAATCTCATCTTTGTCAGACAAAAGATTACTAAAAAGATTATTAGAAGCCACAGCATAAAGGAGCACTGCTCTTTTTATGGGACCATCATATGGCTTGGGGTCATCATTATTTTTGCCACATCCGGCTACAGACAATAATGTTATTATAATGAATGAATAAAATATCAAGTGGATTTTTAAAACTTTCATTGTATGATACTATATTATTAAATCACAAGATTAAAGAATAAACGATAATTCTGATTATAATTAATAAGAATCTATCTCATTTATAACGGAACTTTGTCCATTTTCATATCTAATAAACTTTTTAAAATTTATTTTGTATTGTCATTGAAGTATTTGTCGGCATCTTTACGATATTTATTCAATCATTATGGTACCCATAACTCTGTCATAAATATCAAAAATCTGCCTTACCAATATTCTCGATTCCTTCTCCAAAAAAAATTTAAACAGTTCCCCAAAAATCAATTTTGCGGTATATTTATTAAATTGGCATCCTTTTTATAGATTATTTAGAGTTGATTTTTTTAATTTTCACATTTAAATGTTAAATTTGCACTTCAATGTTAAAATTTAACATTAAACCAATAGCTTTTAAATTTGTTAAATCTATGTAAGAATTATGGAAAAGGCTTAATTGCCTATAAATCCATGACTAATAGAATATGAAGAAATCGATAATCTGGCTGCTCACAATCGTGATGTCGCTCACATTCGGAGCGCTTCTCTATTTTCAACTCATGTATCTTGAAAACATGGTGAAAATGAGGGAAGCTCAATTTTCTGAAACCGTCCTGCGCTGCATGTCGGCGACTTCTTCATTCCTTGAAAAGAAGGAAACCATGCATTTCCTTCAAGAAGATGTCGACATTATAGAGAAAAGCCTTCTTGACGACTCCCCTTTTGCTGGCAACGGTGACAAATTCAGCTATTCCATCAAGAGTCCGGATGGGACTGTGACTAACTATACTTTTGCTGCGGAAGTAGATAATTCAAAGAGCGATCCGACAAAATTGGGGTTCCCGTCTCCTACAAATAATGTTGAAAGCAGATACCGGAATATGCAGGAAGTGATTCGCAGCCAGTATCTTTATCAAAAGGGATTGCTTAATGAGGTTATCTTGGCAATCCTCAGGGACTCCGGCAAACGTCCTGTCTTTCAACGTGCAGACTCCACTCTTATTAGAAATTATCTGGCAGCAGAATTGGCAAACAACGGACTGACATTGCCGTTTGAGTTTGCAGTATCTACGACTAAAGATGCAATTTTATATGCATCACAGGGATTTGACGGAAATATGTCGAAGGGTAAATATTCACAGACTCTTTTCCCAAATACTGATACCCAGTTAAAACTTAATGTAGAATTCCCAAGTCAGAAAAAATATATATTCTCATCTGTAAGATTTATAATCCCCACACTTGCTCTCACTCTCATATTGTTGGTTGTATTTCTTTATACGATCATCTTGGCGTTCAGACAGAAAAAGATCACTGAGATGAAAACTGATTTCATAAACAATATGACACATGAGCTGAAGACTCCTATATCTACGATATCGCTTGCATCCCAAATGCTCAACGACAATTCTATACAGAAATCTCCTACATCTTTAAAACATCTGTCGCAAGTGATTGCCGATGAGACTAAACGTCTGCGTTTTCAGGTTGAAAAGGTACTTCAGATGTCTGTATTCGATAATTCCGACAGCAGTGCGTTGAAATTCACTGAAGTGGACGCCAACAGGATTGTAGAGAATGTTATAAATACATTCAAGATTAAGGTGGAAAAATTTGGAGGTTCAATCAGTTGCAGCCTTAATGCCCCGAATGCCCTTATCAGTGTAGATGAGATGCATTTCACAAACATCATCTATAATCTTCTTGATAATGCCGTGAAATATATGCGAGAAGACGCTGAACCTCATCTAAAGATCACCACAAAAGATATCGGTAACAATCGGCTCGAAATCAAAATAAGCGATAATGGTATCGGCATCAAGAAGGAAGATCTTAAGAAAATTTTCGAAAAATTTTATAGGGTTTCAACCGGCAATCGACATGATGTAAAAGGATTCGGGCTTGGTCTCGCCTATGTAAAAAAGATGGTAACCATATTTGATGGGACAATACGTGCGGAAAGCGAACCCGGGAAAGGTTCAGATTTCATAATCACACTCCCCCTTTTATCAGAAGATTCTATTGATGAGTCTGATACTAATGAATAATAATATGAACTAAAATATAGAAAGCTATGGACGACAAATTGAAAATATTGCTCTGCGAGGATGATGAGAACCTCGGTATGCTGCTGAGAGAGTTCTTGCAAGCAAAAGGCTTCAATGCCGACCTCTATCCCGATGGAGAAAAAGGATATAAGGCGTTTCTTAAAGGTAAATACGACCTTTGTGTGCTCGACGTGATGATGCCTAAAAAAGACGGATTTACTCTCGCCCAGGAAATCAGGAATGTCAACAGCGAAGTGCCGATCATTTTCCTTACGGCAAAGGCTCTCAAAGAAGATGTGCTTGAAGGGTTCAAACTTGGAGCTGACGACTATATCACAAAACCTTTCTCGATGGAAGAACTTGTGTTCCGTATTGGCGCCATACTTCGTCGTGTGAAAGGAAAGAAAGACAAAGAAATCACGCTTTATAAAATCGGGAAATACACTTTCGATACTCAAAAGCAAGTGCTGATTGCTGACGACAAGACCCAGAAACTCACCACAAAAGAGTCTGAGCTTCTCGCTCTTCTATGTTCGCATATCAATGAAATCCTTGAACGTAATTTTGCACTCAAATCAATCTGGATAGACGATAATTATTTCAATGCACGGAGTATGGACGTCTACATTACCAAACTCCGCAAGCTATTGAAAGACGATCCTAATATTGAGATCATCAATATTCATGGCAAAGGTTACAAACTGATAGCTCCGGAAGGACAGGTATCCTCTCAGGAATAAAAAAATTTTTAATAAAATGAAATGAAAAAAGGACACTCTCGAGTGTCCTTTTTTCATTTCATTTTATTAAATTTGCAACATGAAAGCTTTGTTTTTTATCTATCAATGGCTGATAGCAGCCCCTATCTTCATCGTAGCAACTTTTTTTACCGCTCTCGTCACGAGTCTCGGGTCTCTTATTTTCGGCACACATTGGTGGGGATATTATCCGCCTCACCTTTGGTCGCGTTTTACATGTTGGCTGATGTTTGTAAGAGTTAAGGTGGTAGGTCGTGAGAATATAGATAAAAACACATCATATATTTTTGTGGCGAATCACCAGGGTGCGTTTGATATTTTTTCAATTTATGGATATCTGAACCATAATTTCAAATGGCTCATGAAGAAAAGCCTTGAAGAAATTTTCATGGTTGGTGCGGCATGTCGCCGTGCGCATCACATTTTTGTGGACGACTCAAATATTGCTGCTATCAAACACACTATAGAGAAAGCTGAAGATACTCTGAAAGACGGAATGTCTTTAGTGATCTTTCCTGAAGGAAGCAGAAGCTGGGATGGAAAAATGATACCTTTCAAACGAGGGGCTTTCATGCTTGCCGGCGAATTTAAATTGCCTGTCGTGCCCATCACAATCGACGGCAGTTTTAAAGCCATGCCAAGATTCAACTACAATGTGACCCCTTGCCGTATCACCATGACAATACACAAACCTATCTATCCCGGAGAGAGAGGTTTCAATACCAAGAAACTCATGGCTCAATGTCGTGAAGAGATTGAATCGTCTCTACCCCCAGCAGATAAAGGAGAAAGCCTGGGACGCAGACAATTTTTGAATGATTGATGTTGAATTTTGAATGATTGCAGATTATTTTCTCATCAGATCAAATCCATTTCAATCTGCGCAGACATACGAAAGCTATGGTGGTCAACACTGCCGCTATGCCGAGTACAATCCAGAAAGAATATTTTGAAGTCAATAGTATATTGACATTCATTCCGTAAAGAGATGCTACAAATGTAGGCACAATCAGGATAATTGAAAGACCCGACATCCTTTTCATCACATTATTTAGATTATTTGATATTATCGAGGCATAAGAATCCATGGTGGCTTTTAAGATATCGCTATAAATTCCAACGGTTGTGTCTGCCTGGCGCATTTCTATATCTACATCCTCTGCAAAGTCTTCGTCAACCTCTTGTTCATAAATCTTTTGTATTCTTTCAAGCACAAGGACATCCCCTTTTAGGGAGGTGTTGAAAAATACCAATGATTTTTGTAAATTCATCAATTGTTTTAAGTTGTCGTTTGCCACAGAATTACTTAATGACTTTTCAGATCCTACAACATAATTATACATATCCCTCAAAAAATCAAGATATCTGTTAGCCGTCGTGTAAAACATTCTTAAAGTAAAATCTGAAATATTATTTATCTGAACATTTTTCTGACATGTGTGAATGGCAAATATCTTCGTCAAGTCATTTTCATGATAACATACAGTAATTATTTTATCCGACGCCCTACTGATAATACCCATAGGAACAGTTGCATAAGGCATGACCCCATTGTTATTTTGAATAGGTATTCTAACAATGGTCATCAACCATTCTCCATTTCTTTCGACACGAGGGCGTTCATCTTTATCTTCAAGATATTCAAGCAAAATGGCAGGGACATTCTCCTCTTTTATGAGATATCTCACATCATCTGCATCAGGAGTGATTATATCAATCCATGCCGCATTCAATGACGAGCCGCATTCACGAAACCCTTTATCACTATAATAATACTGTCTCATTGTGGAATCTAATAAACCAAACCGATGCATCCTATTAAGAGATTAATCGGCAACGTTAACTTTTATAGTAAACATATGCATACTCCAAACAGTTTTACCGACAATCCTCTCAAATTTATTAATCAATTAACAAGTAAATATCAATAAAAATAATTTGCACAATTAAATTATTTGAATTAATTTTGCCGATGAAGCAGGGGTGCTTCGGACAAATTATTTGTCCCGGCTGAGATTATACCCTGTGAACCTGATGCGGATAATACCGATGAAGGGAGCTTCTCTTAATATCAAGTAAACTCTTTATATCAAGTCAACTCTTTTTCTTTGCAATTCGGATATTGTCGGTCAGCATCAGGCGTGACCGATTTTTTATTATTTTGACAATGCAAAGAAAACTGGTAACATTGCTGACTATAGCAGGCTCTGACTGTACAGGAGGTGCAGGTATACAGGCGGATATCCGAGCAGCAGCCGCTTGCGGCGTCTATGCCATGAGTGTAGTTACAGCGGTCACTGCACAAAATTCAAAGGGCGTTGCAAACATATTGCCGATTTCTTATCATGACTTAAAAGCACAGTTACAAGCAATCTCAGAAGAGATAATTCCCGATGCGGTTAAAATTGGGATGATAGGATCAATTGATAACTGTGAAGTCATAGCCGACTTTCTTGAGACACTTCCGTCTTCCATACCAATCGTTGTCGACCCTGTTCTTGCTTCTTCAGCCGGAGGTGACCTTTCAAGCAATAAGCCAAAGTTAGCCGATCTAATGATTTCAAGACTGTTCCCTTTGTCTGACGTTGTAACCCCCAATCTAAAGGAAGCTGAATATTTCATTGGAAAAACATTTGATTGCGTCAATCATGGTTCAACGCAAGGTATTGCAGCCGAATTATTAAAGATCTTTAGATCCAAAGCTGTAATATTAAAGGGTGGACATCTTTCTGGAAACATTTTGGTAGATACCCTTGTTTCAAAAGAAGATCCCGACACCCCCAGAAAGTATCGTTCAAAACGTATAGTATGTAAAAATCTACATGGCACAGGGTGCACCTATGCCTCTATTCTTGCATCAGAACTCGCTAAGAACAATACAATAGGGAATGCCTTTTTTAAAGCAAGTTCAATGATCAATGATATAATATCAAAAAGCATTGATTATGATTTCGGAGCTTCAAACTACGGACCTTTAAACGTTCTCGATTACACAACTAAAATAAAAGCATTATGAATATATTACTAAACAATATAGTGACTACCCTACCCTCTGACTGCATGTCTGTGGCGGATTTCGTTGTATGGAAAGGGATTAACCCTTCGGGTACAGCGATAGCTGTCAATGACAAAATCATAAAAAAAGCCCTGTGGGAGACAACCACTTTTCACGATCTTGACAGGGTGACTGTAATTTCAGCTGCATTCGGCGGATAATGAGAGAGGGGTTATTCATAGTGGCGATAACATCTCCGGAAGCAATTCCCAATGAAAGCCAGAAGATCGCACATCTCTTGAAACATGGAGGTGTCGACATTGTCCATATCCGTAAACCGGAATGGACGATTGAACTTACCGCCCAATTAATTAGTTCAATACCTGAGGTATTGCATCCTAAACTTAAACTTCATGATCATTTTAATCTCCTCGAGCAATATAACTTGGCTGGAGTACATCTAAACAGCCGCAACTCTACTCCTCACCCGAAAGCAAAATCCGTAAGCAGATCCTGTCATTGTATTGAACAACTTGAAGAGTCTGAGCATTACGATTATATAACCCTTTCCCCCATTTTTGATTCCATTTCAAAAGCCGGCTATCGATCTGCATTTGATCTTGAGATAATTAAATCTCATTTAAATGGTAGAAAAGTAGTGGCTCTTGGAGGCGTTACTCCGTCTAAATTTCCGGTTTTAAGACAAACCGGCTTTTTCGGAGCTGCGATGTTAGGATATTTTTGGAAATAATATTATCTCTATAAAACAACCATTTAACCAATAATTATATATGCTTCAGTTCATCACAAACACCGATTGTCAAGTCCCTGTCGAAGATCAGGTTCTTGCCGTCATCGAAGGTGGCTGCAAATGGATCCAAATCCGTATGAAAGATGCGCCTGATGATGAAATAAGAAAAGTAGTTGAAACCATTAAGCCCAAATGTATTGAGAAAGAGGTGTTCCTAATTCTCAATGACCGTGTGGAACTTGCAAAAGAACTCAATGTCGGTGGTGTGCATCTAGGAAAAGAAGACATGCCGCCGAGCAAGGCAAGAATGATTCTTGGTCCGGCAGCAGTAATTGGAGTGACTGCAAACACACTTGCAGATATCATTGCAATCAGCTCCCTGGATATAGACTATTATGGAATTGGTCCTTACAGAAATACTACAACAAAGAAAAATCTTGCTCCTATCCTCGGTATCGAAGGTATAAGGAAGATATGCTATGAAATGGCTGAAAAGAATATCGAAATCCCGCATGTGGCAGTCGGGGGTATACAATACGACGATGTCTTACCTCTCCTTGAAGCAGGAGTTAACGGCGTGGCTGTTAGCGGAGCGATTGCAAAAGCAAAAGACATTGTAAAGGAAACCGAGAGATTTATTTCCTTATTCCCCAAAACAGAATAAAATGTTGACAAATGTATATACAAACTGATGTAACATAATACATCATTAAAAATAATAACTTTCATGAACGATATTCTTAAAATCGGAGACAGGGAGTTTTCCTCTCGACTTTTCGTAGGCACAGGAAAATTCCCTTCATCCGACATAATGCTTGAAGCCATAAAGGCATCAGGCTCTCAAATGATCACAGTGGCAATGAAACGCGTAAACATGATGAATGAAGCCACCGATGACATGCTTTCCCATATCAACCGAGATCATGTACAACTTTTACCCAACACATCCGGTGTAAGAAATGCAAAAGAAGCAGTGATGGCAGCCCAAATGAGCCGCGAGATTTTCGGAACAAATTTCATAAAGCTTGAAATACATCCTGACCCAAAATATCTTATGCCTGACCCTATCGAAACCCTTAAGGCAACCGAAGAACTCGCGTCCGATGGATTTACCGTACTACCCTACATTCAAGCGGACCCTGTGCTTTGCAAACTTCTTGAAGAGGCAGGATCAGCAGCGGTAATGCCGCTTGCCGCCCCCATAGGTACGAACAAAGGTCTCGTTACCAGAGATTTACTAGAAATAATAATAGAACAAAGCAACGTTCCTGTGATTGTAGATGCAGGACTTGGAGCTCCATCGCATGCCGCCGACGCCATGGAGATGGGGGCAGATGCAGTCCTTGTAAACACAGCGATTGCAGTAGCGGGAAATCCTGTCTTAATGGCAGATGCATTCCGTAAGGCAGTCATAGCCGGCAGAGAGGCATATAATGCCGGCTTAGGAGCAGTGTCGACTCATGCAATAGCAACTTCTCCCCTAACATCCTTCCTCGACTAATTTAAAATTGACATTCATAATCACCAAAATTCGGCAATGGAAATCCAAAACATAAACGTCTCGTCATATCCAAACTCAAAAAAGGTTTACATCGAAGGCAAACTTCATCCAATCAAGGTCGGTATGAGAGAGATTCACCAATACCCTACCGTCACAATCGAAAACGGCAAGAGAATAGAAAAAAACAATGATCCCGTTACTGTCTATGATACAAGTGGTCCGTTTACTGATCCCAAAATCGAAATAGACATCAACCGTGGTCTCCCTCGATTGAGAGAAGAATGGGTAGAAAAAAGAGGCGATACTGAAGTGCTCGACGACATTACAAGTGAATATGGGAAAGCACGCAGAGACGACCCCTCTCTTGATGCCATACGATTCCCTGTCATGCATAAGCCACGCAAGGCAAAAGAAGGCGCTTGCGTAACTCAGATGTATTATGCAAAGAAGGGAATAATAACTCCCGAAATGGAGTATGTTGCAATTCGAGAAAATCTTGATAATGAAAAAAGAGGTATAAAGTCACACATCACTCCCGAACTTGTACGTGATGAAATTGCCGCAGGTCGCGCCATAATAGCCGCCAACATCAATCATCCCGAAGCGGAACCCATGATTATTGGGAAAGCTTTTGCTGTAAAACTAAATACTAATATAGGCAATTCAGCATTGTCTTCAGGGATTGAAGAAGAAGTTGCAAAAGCAGTTTGGAGCTGCTATTGGGGTGGAGACACTCTCATGGATCTATCAACCGGAAACAATATTCATGAAACCCGCGAATGGATCATACGCAATTGTCCCGTTCCGGTAGGTACCGTACCTATTTATCAAGCACTTGAAAAGGTGAATGGAGACGTAAAAAAGCTGACATGGGAAATATACCGTGACACTCTTATCGAACAATGCGAACAGGGCGTGGATTATTTCACTATTCATGCAGGCGTCCTCAAAGAACATGCCCAGCTTGTTGAAAATCGTTTGACAGGTTGTGTCTCCCGAGGCGGCTCCATAATGGTACAATGGTGTGTGGAACATGACCTGGAAAGCTTCCTGTACACACACTTTGAAGAGATTTGTGAAATATTAAATAAATATGATGTAGCAATTTCACTTGGAGACGGTATGCGTCCCGGATCTACACATGATGCCAATGACCGCGCTCAGTTCCTTGAACTCGAAATACTTGGAAGGCTGACAGAAATTGCCTGGGAGCATAATGTTCAAGTTCTTATAGAAGGTCCCGGACATGTCCCGATGCACAAGATTAAGGAAAACATGGAGAAACAAGTTTCGACATGCCATGAGGCACCTTTCTATACACTCGGGCCTTTAACAACCGATATTGCACCAGGATACGATCATATCACTTCCGCTATCGGCGCCGCCATTATTTCAAATCTCGGCACCGCGATGATCTGCTATGTCACTCCCAAAGAACACCTCTCTCTCCCGGACCTTGACGATGTCCGCGAAGGCGTGATAGCATACAAGATCGCTGCACATGCCGCAGATCTCGCCAAAGGGTTCCCCGGTGCCAACATACGAGACAATGCTCTCAGCAAAGCTCGTTATGAATTTAGATGGAAAGACCAGTTCAATCTATCCCTCGACCCTGAAAAGGCAAAACGTTATTATCTTGAATCAAGAAGAGATGCCCCTGACGCTGATGACAGATTCTGCACAATGTGCGGTCCAAACTTCTGCGCAATGAGAATTTCTCAGAATATAGCCGAATCATGCAAAGAATGATGAAATCCGACCCCACTCCTGATGCTATTTTCGGACATGGGTTTGCAGACATTATTGACCAGTATAACTGGGACGACACTATATCAATGGTGGATAATGCAACAATCGAAGAAGTAGATGCCGTTCTCGCAAAAGCAAGAGCGAACAAAAAAGCTATCACCCCTGAGGAGTTTGCAGTTCTCATATCTCCTGCCGCTTCTCAAAGGCTGGAAGAGATGGCAGCCCTTAGCAAACTGTTTACATGTGAAAGATTTGGTAAAACCATTTCATTATATATCCCCTTGTATGTGGGTAACGCATGCACTAACAAATGTGTATATTGTGGCTTTAACCACGACAACCCATTTGAACGTACCATTCTCTCTATGTCGCAGATAGAAGAGGAGTGCAAGGCGATTAGAAATATGGGACCGTTTGAAAACCTTCTAATAGTGTCCGGGGAATACCCTTCGTTATGTGGCGTGGATTATCTTGAAAACGTCTTGCACACATGCCGCCCTTATTTCCATAACCTCACCATAGAGGTCCAGCCCATGCGTGCAACTGATTATGAAAAGCTTACTCATTTTGGCCTTAATGGAGTTGTATGTTTTCAGGAAACATATCATCGGGAAGCCTACAAAAAATATCATCCGCAAGGGATGAAGAGTCATTTCGACTGGCGACTTAACGGTTATGACCGTATGGGAGAAGCCGGGATCCACAAAATCGGCATGGGGGCTTTATTAGGACTTGAAGACTGGAGAGGAGACGTGGTCATGATGGCTCGCCATCTTCGCTATCTTCAAAAAAAATACTGGAGAAGCAGATACTCTGTCAATTTCCCCAGGATGCGCCCTTCGGAAAGTGGCTTTCAACCCAAAAGCATAATATCTGACAAAGAACTCGCACAACTGACATTCGCTTTTCGTATCTTCGATCATGATGTCGACATATCATATTCCACACGCGAATGTGCAAAATATCGAGACAACATGATGAAACTCGGAGTCACTTCAATGAGTGCTGGCAGCAAAACCGATCCCGGAGGTTACACCTCCGCCTCTGACTCTCTTGAGCAATTCGAGGTCAGCGACGAGCGAAGCCCGCGGGAAGTGGAAGCAGCTATTCGTAATCAAGGCTACTATCCCGTCTGGAAAGACTGGGATTCTATCTTCGATTAAAAATAGTAATCTTCATCAATTCCACACTATAATTGAATTGATGGCAAATCTACCTCATTACAAACACTAAGTGTAATTCAAAATGCAAGGAGTAAAAAAAACTACTTGCATTTTTTGTAATACTGTTATCAAAACATTAAAGCTTTTTTTGTGTTATAATTAAGAAACCAATTTAATTTTACAATATGAGATTCACACAACCTAAGTTACCATACGCACAGGATGCCCTTGCACCCGTGATTTCTCCCATAACAATAGAATATCACTATGGGAAACATGAGAAAGCCTATATCGACACCCTCAACAAACTAATCGAAGGAACAGAATTCGATGGAATGGCATTAGAAGATATAATTGCCAAAAGTGATGGGAAACTTTTCAACAACGCCTCTCAGGCATGGAATCACATATTCTATTTCTTCCAGTTTTCTCCCGATGGGATCAAGGAACCATCTGGTGAATTACGCAAGCAAATAGACAATCAATTCGGTAGTCTTGATAATTTCAAAAGAAAATTTGAGGAAGCCGGCGCATCATTGTTCGGATCAGGATGGGTTTGGCTCGCATCTGATTCTGAAAATGAACTATATATCATTCAGGGGAAGAATGCTGAAAACCCATTGACTCAAGGGCTAAAACCTATTATGGTATTTGATGTATGGGAACATGCATATTATCTTGATTATCAAAACCTCAGAACTGATTATCTTCACAAATTATGGGATATCGTAGACTGGGACGTGATTGAAATGAGATATGGTAACTGATCAACGCAATTTAAACCGGAAATTTAATAACAGTTAATATTAAAACGCAAATGCCCAACTCGTTTTGAAGTTTGGGCATTTTTTTGTAATTTTACACACGACTTTTAACTTAAAGCATGTTAAAAAATTATTTTCCATGATAGTTTTGGCATGACATTTGTTATATTGTCAATAGTGGCTCTCACAATGAATTTGTTGACACAAATTCTATCTTTATCGTATGCGCCACATTAATAATCCACATAATTTCTGCAGAGAATGCAAAATAACACTGACCTCACCCCACAAATCATAGATGCGATCACCGACAAGAAAGGGAAAAAAATCGCAATCGTAGATTTATCAAATTTTGAGTCCGCATCAACAGGAAAACTTATAATCTGTCAGGGAGGCAGCACCTCTCAAGTCAGTGCTATTGCCGACTCTATTCGGGAAAAAGTTCAAATAGAGACTGGAATAAAGCCCTTCAATTATGAAGGATATAAAAACTCTCAATGGATTGTAATAGATTATGGCAGTATAATGGCACATATTTTCCTCCCCGAATTCAGAGAATTCTATTCTCTCGAAACGTTATGGAATGACGCTCCAACTGAGTTTATTCCTGATGATAATTAAATTTGTAGCTAATTTAGGAATATATAAATAGAAAAATCAATTTCCTCATGCTAAAATATCCAAAGCCTCCACAGAACGGGAACAATAAGAGAAACGCATTCAATATGTATTGGATGTATGCCATCATCATACTTTCACTTTTTGCACTGTTTTATTTTCAAGATGCTTCTCAGACAAAAGAAGTAGATTGGACAGACTTTCAAAAGGCTGCCCTCGCTGGAGATATAGACAAAATAATTGTCTTTTCAGAAGCCGGAGCAGCTGAAGGATTTGTAACCGATGAAGGTGCAAAAAAACATAAGTTTGATCTTTCTAACGGTTATGATGGCGACAAAAAGATAAAAACCACTATTCCGTCTACCGATAAGATCCAAGAAAAGATCGATGGATGGAATGCCGCGCTTGCTGCTGAAGGGAAACCGGAAATTAAAGTAAATTATGAGAAAGGTTCCGACCTCATGAAACTTTTCTATTATTTCGGACCGATATTGTTGCTCGTCATATTCATGGTCTACATGTCTAAAAGGATGAGCGGCGGCTCAGGGGGCGGTGGCATTTTCAATGTGGGGAAATCACGCGCCACTGTGTTTGATAAAAATAATGGAACAACCGTCACTTTCAAAGATGTGGCAGGTCTTGCAGAAGCTAAGGTAGAAATTGAAGAAATTGTAGAGTTTTTAAAAAATCCTCAGAGATATACTGAACTCGGTGCGAAAATACCTAAAGGGGCTCTTCTCGTAGGACCTCCTGGAACCGGTAAAACTCTTCTTGCCAAAGCCGTTGCAGGCGAGGCAAATGTTCCTTTCCTTTCAATGTCAGGTTCTGACTTCGTCGAAATGTTTGTAGGTGTAGGAGCAGCCCGTGTGCGCGACCTTTTCAAACAAGCTAAAGAAAAAGCACCATGTATTGTGTTTATCGATGAAATCGATGCTGTAGGCAGGGCTAGAGGAAAGAATCCCAGCATGGGTTCAAACGACGAACGAGAGAACACTCTCAACCAAATGCTCACCGAAATGGACGGTTTTGGCTCTAACAATGGTGTAATAATACTTGCCGCAACAAACCGTGCCGACATGCTCGATAAGGCTCTACTCCGCCCCGGCAGATTTGACAGACAGATTTATGTAGATCTGCCAGAGCTCACCGACAGAGTTGAAATATTCAACGTTCATCTCCGCAGAATTAAAGTGAACAGCAAACTTGATGTAGAGCAGCTCGCCCGACAGACTCAGGGATTCTCGGGTGCAGACATAGCTAATGTCTGCAATGAAGCAGCCCTTATTGCCGCACGCAATAATAAAAAAGCTGTTGACTGGAACGACTTCATGGCTGCAATCGACAGGATCGTGGGCGGTCTGGAAAAACGTTCAAGAATTATAACAGACGAAGAGAAATTCTCTATTGCCACTCATGAAGCGGGGCATGCCACCATCAGCTGGATGACTCAATACGGTAATCCTCTTGTAAAGGTGACAATCGTGCCCAGGGGCAGGGCTCTCGGAGCTGCCTGGTATGCACCTGAAGCTCGCCAAATCATTCCTACCCAGGCGCTTCTTGACACCATGTGCGGGCTTCTCGGCGGCAGGGCGGCAGAAGATGTATTTACCGGCCAGGTAGGAACCGGAGCCAGCGACGATCTTGAGAAATGTACAAAAATTGCCCGTTCTCTCGTGCTAGTATACGGCATGAGCGACAGGTTGCCAAATCTTAACTACAACGACTCTACCGGGCAAGACTACGGATTTACAAAACCCTATTCGGATGAAACTGCAAAGGTAATTGACGAAGAGGTGAAACGTATTGTCAACCAACAGTACGAACGTGCCAAAGAAATTTTGCAGAAATATGCTAAGGAGCATAACAAGATACGCGATCTACTTGTTGAAAAGGAAGTCATTTTCCATGATGATGTTGAATTGATTCTCGGTCCCAGAAAATGGAAATCCAGAACTGACGAGATCATCGAGCTCAACAAGAAAGAGGAGCGTAGGCGTGAACTTGAAAAGAAAGAAGACAGCTCCGTCAATTACCCTACTGAAACAAGCGGTCACTCGTCCGACTTTTCTCAGAATCCTGCATCTGATACCGGCATGAAAGAGGATAAGGATACGCAGAATGGTGTTAACGAGAAAGACAGCGATGATGCGGGCACACCACCCCCCTTCAACAAAGAGTTATAAGTAACCACCGGCAACAAGCCGTACACCAAAGTGCAAACTCAGTATTTAGACAATTCTGCGTTTGCACTTCTTTTTTCAATTTTGGGAATCCTCACCAATTTAATACGTTATAGTTTTCCAAACCATACAAAAATTGGTCAAATTTACCTAAAATTTCCAAAGTCTCGCACAACCGAGTCCGAAAATTGTTAACTTTGCATAAGTTATTCTACAGGATAATATCTTAACAGTTTGTCTGCCGACACAGACAACTGTATTAAAGCAGAATCTTAGTTAAAACAGTTAATAACGATGTACCATTTTACTGAATCGAATATCTACTTAACAAGGTAGTTTTAACCATATTGCTTAGAACTTCCCTACCATTTTGAAACGAAACATATCTCTGAACATTCTATACAATTAACCAATATGAAAATCAGACAAATCAATGCGCTGGCAATAGTGCTGGCAACCGGGGGTATCGTGCTCCCTTCCTGTAAAGGAAATTCCGACCAACAGCAGGGTCAGGCAGCTCCGGAGCTGGCTGTCTTGACAGTAAGTGAAAGCAACACTACACTTGATGCGGGATTCCCAACCACCCTTGAGGGCACTAACGACGTTCAGATACGTCCACAGATTACCGGTTTTCTGACAAAGGTGCATGTTGACGACGGTCAGCGCGTATCGAAAGGACAGGTTCTGTTCACAATTGACCAGGTTCAGATGCAGGCTGCCGTTGACCAGGCACAAGCTGCCGTGGCGGTAGCACAGGCAAATGTCAATACAGCCACTACCAACGCAAATAACAATAAGATTCTTCTTGACAAAAACATTATCAGCGCGTCAGCTTACCAAACCTCTGCGGATGCACTCAATGCAGCGAAAGCGCAGCTCCAGCAGGCACAGGCAGCATTGGTATCTGCCAAAAAGAATCTTTCTTACTCTACTGTCACAGCTCCCGTGTCGGGAATTGTCGGCACAATCACTGACAAGGAAGGTACACTTGTGAGCCCGTCTACAGTGCTTACAGTACTTTCAGACAATAAAGTGATGCAAGCTTATTTCTCTCTCAACGAAAAAGTGCTTCTTGAATTTACTGAGGGAGGCAAACGCTCTATAGCTGATGTAGTGGCATCGTTCCCGGAAGTATCACTCAAACTTGCCGACGGCACTATTTATCCACACAAAGGCAAGATCGTATCCATTTCCGGTGTGATAGACCAGGCAACCGGCAGTGCAACCACTAAAGCAGAGTTCCCTAATCCCGACGGTATGCTTCGTAGCGGCAACACCGGGCAGGTGCTTATTCCGGCAATCCATAATTCAACGATCCAGATTCCTCAGAACGCAACCTTTGAAATCCAGGACATGAAATTTGTATACGTTGTCGGCGATTCCGCAAAAGTACACTCCACCCCAATCACGGTTGCTCCTGAGAATGACGGCAAGAACTACATAGTGACATCCGGTCTCAAATCAGGCGACATGATTGTTACAGAAGGTGTGGGTATTTCCGTGCGAGACGGTATGACAATCACACCAAAGTCTGCAACCGGCGCACAGGCACCCGCAACACCGGCACAGGCAGAATAAATTCCTAAAAACCGACCTTAAAACGACAATAAGGTATTTTTTATAATTTCAAACAATGAAACTTGACAGATTTATAAACCGTCCGGTGCTATCTACCGTGATCTCGGTGTTTATCGTGATTTTCGGTGTCTTGGGACTTATGAGCCTCCCCATTGAACAGTATCCGGACATTGCCCCCCCTACAGTGAGGGTCACGACAACATACACTGGAGCTAATGCACAGACTGTGCTCAATTCAGTGATAGCTCCTTTGGAAGAACAGATCAACGGTGCGGAAAACATGGACTATATGGTATCATCCGCCACCAACAACGGTTCAGCCACAATTGAGGTTTATTTCAAACAAGGGATGGATCCGGATATGGCTGCGGTCGACGTTCAGAACCGTGTTGCAAAGGCTGCATCTTTCCTTCCTTCTGAAGTAAACCAAGTAGGTGTCATCACCCAAAAACGCCAGACCTCAATGCTTATGGTAATCGGTATGTTTGACCCGGAAGACAAATATACCACACAGTTTATCGACAACTATATGAGCATCAATATCCTTCCCCAGATCAAACGTGTATCTGGCGTGGGTGAGGCGATGGCGTTCGGTGCCGATTATTCAATGCGTATATGGCTGAAGCCTGACAAAATGGCTCAATATAAACTGATGCCTTCAGATATCAGTGCCGCTCTTGCAGAACAGAATATAGAAGCTGCGCCTGGACAGTTTGGAGAACAGGGGAATCAGAGTTTCCAATATGTGCTCCGCTATAAAGGCCGTCTTTCCGATTCAAAAGAATTCGAGGATATTATCCTTAAGGCATCCCCTACAGGAGAGATTCTTCGTTTAAGTGATGTCGCTGACGTAGAGCTCGGTCGACTCACCTATGGATTTCAAAACTTGAACAATGGACACCTCGGCAGCTCCGCAATCGTGTTCCAGTCGGCAGGATCAAATGCGACGCAGGTTATCGAAGATATCGAAAAACTGATGGATGAGGCACGCAAATCCCTCCCTGCAGGTATGGTTCTTCAGACCACCATGAGTGTCAACGACTTCCTTTTCGCTTCTATCCATGAGGTTATCAAGACTCTTATCGAGGCGTTTGTACTTGTGTTTGTCGTGGTGTTTGTCTTCCTGCAGGACTTCCGGTCCACTCTCATCCCGATGATCGCCATCCCTGTGGCACTTATCGGTACATTCTTCCTACTATACATCTTCGGATTCACCATCAACCTTCTCACCCTTTCAGCCCTCGTTCTTGCGATCGCGATAGTGGTCGATGATGCCATAGTGGTGGTGGAGGCGGTGCACGCCAAGCTTGACCAAGGCTATAAGTCACCGCGCAAGGCATCTATCGACGCAATGAGAGAAATCTCCGGAGCACTCATCTCCATCACCCTTGTGATGATGCTCGTGTTCATACCTGTGTCATTCCTCGGAGGCACATCAGGTATTTTCTACCGTCAGTTCGGTCTTACAATGGCAATGGCTATCGGTCTTTCTGCAATCAACGCATTGACCCTCTCCCCTGCCCTCTGCGCGCTCTTCCTCAAAGGACACGACGACAAGAATCTGAAAGAGAGAATGGGGGAAGCTTATGGTGAAGCCGCCAAGACCATGGCATCGGCTTATAAGAAACGCTTCTCGTTCCCTCCGATTGTCACATTCATTTTCCTTTGTGCCGCTATAGTATTCCTCGTTCTCGGTTGGTATACTTTTGAAAATGTCGCCCTGAGCTGCATTGCTGTAATTGTTGCAGTAATTGCCCTAATCGGTCTGTTTACCCGTGCGTTTATCGACGCATTCAACAGATCTTTTGATAAACTCCTCTCAGTATATCACAAACTTGTAAAATGGTGTTCCAACCACAAGATTACTTCATTCGGTCTTGTAGCAGCATCTGTGGCTGTGCTCGTCTGGCTCATGGCTATAACCCCGACAGCCCTTGTCCCCACAGAAGACACCGGTACCATAATGGGTGCGGTGACTCTTCCACCCGCCACTTCTCAGGAGCGTACACAGGCAATCATGAACGAGGTGGACAGCATCATCGGATCTATTCCTGCGGTGCAAAGCCGCACCGCTATCACAGGCTATAGCTTCGTGGGTGGTCAAGGCAACACTTATGGCTCGTTCATTATCAAGCTGAAACCATGGGATGAACGTGACGAAGAGACAGAAAGCGCAAATGCCATTCTCGGTCAGCTGTTTATGAAGACCGGTGCTGTCAAGGATGCCCGTGTAATGTTCTTCCAGCCGCCTATGATTTCAGGTTATTCTGCTACAAACGGTTTCGAGATCAAACTTCAGGACCGCACTGGTGGTGACCTTGACAAGTTCTTCCAGGTATACCAGACATTTATCGCCGCCTTGAATGCCGATCCGGCTATTCAGATGGCTTACTCTAACTTCAACCCGACATTCCCGCAATATATGGTTGAAATAGATGTTGCCAAGGTAAAACAGGCAGGGCTCACACAAAATGCCGTGCTCTCCGCCCTCCAGGGATATTACGGCGGTATGTACATCTCCAACTTCAACAGCTACGGCAAGCTCTACCGCGTGATGATGCAGGCATCTCCAGACGCACGTGTCTCCCCGGAAACTCTCAAGCAAATCAAGATCAGAAACGGACTTGAGATGGCACCAATCGACAACTTCGTGAAACTCACCCGCGTTTATGGTCCTGACCTTATCGACCGTTTCAATATGTTTACCGCGATATCCATCACCGGTACTCCCGCACCGGGCGTCTCTTCGGGTGTGGCTATCGAAACCATCAATAATATCGCCCAGGCTACTCTCCCGGAAGGATACGGCTATGAATACTCCGGTATGACCCGTGAAGAAGCATCGGGTTCAAGCGGATCCACCGGCTACGTATTCGCCCTTGTGCTTCTGTTTGTCTACCTTATCCTTTCTGCACAATATGAAAGTTACATTCTTCCCTGGTCGGTTATCCTTTCAGTGCCGTTCGGTCTTATGGGAGCCTTCATATTTGCGAGAATGATGGACATCGCCAACAACATCTACCTACAGATCGCGCTTATCATGCTTATCGGTCTTCTTGCGAAAAACGCCATCCTTATTGTAGAGTTCGCTCTTGACCGCCGTAAAACAGGCATGAGCATACTTAATGCCGCAATACAGGGCGCCATCGCACGTCTGCGCCCTATCCTCATGACCTCCCTCGCAATGATCATCGGTCTTCTCCCAATGATGTTCGCCCACGGAGCTGGCAAGAACGGAAACCAGGCACTCGGTTCAGGTGCAATCGGAGGTATGCTTATCGGTATGATTCTTCAGGTGCTTGTTGTCCCTGCCCTTTTCGTGGCGTTCCAGTCGCTTCAAGAGAAATTGTCGCCCCCGAAATGGAAAGACACAGACAACACCGGCATTTCTTCGGAACTTGAACAATATGCCATTAACCGCGATTAACGAAACAGAAAACCAATGAACACTATAAAACTGTGCGCCGCAGGCGCCATGATGGCGGTGGCTTTCTCGAGTTGCCACATCTATAAAAAATACGAGCTCCCTGTAGAAGACAGCCAACTTGTAGGAGATTTCAAGAAATCTGCCGAGGAGCAGGCTGACTCAACTTCCCTCCCTTATCTCGGATGGGAGAAGGTGTTTCAGGATCCCAAACTTCAGAGCCTGATACATCTTGCCCTTGCCAACAACAAGGATCTTAAAAACGCGAAACTTAATGTAGACATCGCACGCGCTCAGCTCAAAGGAGCAAAATTGAGCTATTTCCCTGCAGTATCCATCTCTCCGAACGCCGGCACTTCCACATATGGTGGCAATCAGATGGACTGGACTGACATGAAATGGAGCTATACGATTCCATTGAGTGTATCATGGGAAATAGACGCGTTTGCAAAAATCCTCAACCGTAAACGTGGTGCCCAAGTAAGCCTTGAAATGAGTCAGGACTATGAGCATGCCGTCCACTCCCAGATTGTGTGCAGTGTCGCATCCGTATATTATTCACTTGTGATGCTCAATCAGCAGCTTGACCTTACAAAACGCACTTGCGACATATGGTCTGAACAAGTGGAGACTATGGAACTACTCAAAAACGCGGGCAGGACAAACGAAGCTGCCGTGGTGCAAAGTCGGGCAAACTTATACAACATACAAAGTTCTGTGCCCACTCTGGAAGAGTCAATACATCAGTTGCAAAACACGCTCTCCCTTCTTCTGAACACCTATCCGCAGAAATGGGAGGTCACCTCACAACTTGACTTTTCCATACCTGAACAAGTGATCAACGGCATCCCCGTTTCCTACCTTGCCGTCCGTCCGGACGTCAGGGCGGCGGAAAGATCAATGGCGGCTGCTTACTACACTACCAACAGTGCCCGGGCGGCGTTCTATCCAAGCCTCGTCATATCGGCTCAGGGAGGATTCACAAATCTCATAGGGTCTATGATTAAAAATCCCGGCGAATGGTTTCTTCAGCTTGCAGGGCAATTGACGGCACCCATTTTCTCACGCGGGCAGAACATAGCCACACTCGAAGCTGCTAAAGCTCAACAGAAACAAGCGTTAAACAACTTCGAATATGCAGTCCTCTCTGCAAGCGCTGACGTAAGCAATGCGCTCGTTGCATACAACAAAAATGTGGAACGCAACAAGTATTTGGAGCTTCAGGTTGATCAACTTGAGAAATCAGTTGAATATACCAATGAACTATTTATGTATAACCAATCCACCACCTATCTTGAAGTATTGACAGCTCGGTCAAGCCTTCTCAACGCTCAGCTTGCCTGCATAGCAAACTGGCATGAACGTGCCGCAGCTCTCATCTCCCTCTACCAGGCGGTAGGTGGCGGAAGATAATGTTAACCCTAAAACCTATAACTTATGGCAACAATCAGCAACCTTGCATTTGTGCATCCTGAGGCAAAGATTGCCGATGACGTAATCATTGAGCCCTTCGCTTACGTGGGTAAAGACGTAGTTATCGGCAAAGGATGCCATATACATCCTCACGCCAGCATTCTTACCGGCGCAATCATCGGTGAGAACAACGAGATATTTGAAGGTGCTGTAATTGCAGCGAATCCTCAGGATTTCCGATGGAAAGGCGAAATGTCTTATGTAGAAATCGGGAACAACAACAAGATACGCGAGCAAGTCATCATCAACCGCAGTATTTTCAAAGACGGAAAGACAAAAATCGGCAACGACTCGTTCATCATGGCGCAATCACATATCGGGCATGATTCCGAAATAGGAGACAAATGTGTGTTGGGCAATGCCGTCAAGATTGCCGGCGATGTCAAAATAGGGAATTTTTCCATTCTTTCCTCACACGCTCTTGTGCATGAAAAATGCCAGATAGGTGAATGGGTTCTCATCAAAGGCGGATGCCGCGTGAATGGCAACGTCCCTCCCTTTGTAGTGATGGCTCACAATCCTATCGAATATTTCGGAGTGAATGCATTCGTTCTGAAAAGAGGGAACAAAAGTGATGCAATTATAGATGATATAGCAAAATGCTACCGACATGTCTATCAAACAAGCACATCAGTATTTAATGCTATGCGACGCATCTATGAAGATGTAGATCAATCTCCTGAACGCGATCAGGTCATCGCTTTTATTAAAGACCATGATCTGAAACTCGCAGCAATTCCACTTGCTGACCAAGAAGACTGATTCACATCTGACAAATATCTTATTACAGATTGATTAATCGCATTTTATATCATTTTGACCTGTGGCTCGTGAAAAATCGAGCCACAGTTTTTTTGTTGTATAATTACCTTCATGAAAATATGCATATTATTGGCTTATTGAATGAGCAAAATATGAAGATGCAAAGATGGAATTGTGAGATTCCATAACGACTGACAAACGGCTTTTCATTATGCAGCGATATATGGTTGGCATTTGTTCGCTTATTTTCATAGGTAGTTATTGAAAAAAACACAGCGCAACACATGAAAAGTCTAAGTATAATTGGGGTCTATTGGAATTTTGATTAATTTTGCAAAAATAAATTTAACTCAACCTTTATAATTAACCATGAACCGACCGAAAATATTACTTTCGGGAGAGTTGCCTGAATATCCTTCTTTCTTAGAAGGAATAAGACGCGCCCCGGACAGAGGATATTCCCTCACAAAAGAGAAAACAGTTACAGCACTGAAAAATGCTCTACGATATCTTCCAGAAGAACTACATGAACAAATAGCCCCTGAGTTTCTTGAAGAGTTAAAAACAAGAGGCAGGATATATGCCTACCGTTGGCGTCCTCAAGGCGATTTGAAGGCAAAACCCATTGATGAATACAAGGGGAAATGTCTTGCCGGCAAGGCTTTTCAAGTAATGATTGACAACAACCTGTGTTTTGATATAGCATTATACCCATACGAATTGGTCACTTATGGAGAGACCGGACAGGTATGTCAGAACTGGCTACAGTATCATCTGATAAAAAAATATCTCGAAGAGCTCACAGACGAGCAGACCCTTGTGGTTGAATCAGGTCATCCACTTGGACTATTCCCTTCTAAAAAAGATGCCCCGCGTGTGATCATCACAAACGCCATGATGGTAGGCATGTTTGATAATCTTCATGATTGGCATGAGGCAATGCAGATGGGTGTAGCTAATTATGGTCAGATGACGGCGGGAGGCTGGATGTATATCGGACCTCAAGGAATCGTCCACGGCACCTTCAACACTCTTCTGAATGCAGGAAGAATGAAACTTGGAATTCCTCAAGACGGAGACCTCTCTGGTCATCTTTTTGTTTCATCCGGTCTTGGAGGCATGAGCGGTGCTCAACCAAAGGCTGCCGATATAGCCGGTGCTGCTTCAATCATAGCAGAAGTTGACGCATCTCGAATCGCGACAAGAAAAAACCAGGGATGGGTTCAAGAAGTCACAGACTCTATCCCGAAGGCATTTGAATTGGCAGAAAAGGCAATCGCGGAAAAGATCCCCCTTTCGATTGCTTATCATGGGAATGTGGTAGATCTTCTTGAATATGCAGTAGATCATAACAAACACATCGAACTTCTCAGCGACCAAACATCATGCCATGCTGTATATGAAGGTGGATATTGTCCTGCAGGTCTTTCATTTGAAGAACGTACAAAACTTTTACATGAAGACCATGAAGCATTCAGTAAAAAGGTAGATGAGTCTCTTCGAAGGCATTTTGAAGCAATAAAAGCGCTCACTGCTCGTGGAACGTATTTCTTTGACTATGGCAACTCGTTTATGAAAGCGATATACGACGCCGGAGTAAAAGAAATTTCACGTAATGGCATTGATGAAAAGGATGGGTTCATCTGGCCTTCTTATGTGGAAGATATAATGGGTCCCATGCTCTTCGACTACGGATATGGTCCTTTCCGATGGGTATGCCTCAGCGGAAAGCATGAAGATCTCGTCAAGACTGACCACGCAGCCATGGAGTGTATCGATCCAAACAGAAGAGGACAGGACCGAGACAATTATAATTGGATTCGCGATGCCGAAAAAAATGCCCTTGTTGTTGGAACACAAGCACGTATTCTTTATCAAGATGCAATGGGGCGCCTTAAGATAGCTCTCCGTTTCAATGAAATGGTCCGCAATGGAGAAGTTGGGCCCATAATGCTTGGCAGAGATCATCACGATGTGAGCGGAACTGATTCACCATTCCGTGAAACATCAAATATAAAAGACGGTTCAAATGTAATGGCAGACATGGCTGTACAGTGTTTTGCAGGCAACTGCGCCCGCGGTATGAGTCTGGTAGCCCTACATAACGGTGGAGGCGTCGGCATAGGCAAATCTATCAATGGCGGATTCGGCATGGTATGCGACGGCTCTGAAAGAGTTGATGAGATTCTCAAGAAAGCTATGCTTTGGGATGTCATGGGTGGCGTTGCACGCCGTAGCTGGGCACGTAATGAAAATGCAATGTCTACTGTCAAAGAATGGAATGAATCTCAGTCTGAAAACGGGTTCATGATTACGGAACCATTCTTGGCTGACGAAAAAATGCTAAATAAATTAGTAGAGAATTAATAATCCTTGATCCCAAGAGAATGGTATGTGCCATTCTCTTGGGATCATCAACACTTAAGAAACCACAATGAAACAAATCATAGAATGCGTGCCTAACTTTTCAGAAGGACGTGACAAATCTATTATCGACGCCATTGTCGCAGACATAGAAAAAGGAGGGGAAGTAAGAGTTCTTGACGTGGATCCCGGAGAAGCAACCAACAGAACTGTTGTGACTTTTGTCGGTGAGCCGGAGGCTGTGACAGAAGCGGCACTCAGAGGCATGAAGAAAGCTTCGGAACTAATTGATATGCGCAGCCATCATGGTGCGCATCCCCGCATGGGAGCAACCGATGTATGTCCGCTGATTCCGGTAAGTGGGATTTCTCTCGAAGAATGTGCAGAACTTGCAAGGAAACTTGCAAAGCGTGCTGCAAATGAGCTGAACATCCCTTGCTACTGCTACGAGGCTGCCGCCTTTACACCCGAACGTCGCAATCTTGCAGTATGCCGTCAGGGAGAATATGAGGGTCTTGCAGATAGAATGGGGAAAGAAGACAAAGGTCCGGATTTCGGAAACAGACCGTTTGACGAAGGTGTAGCCCATACAGGATGTACTGCTGTTGGCGCACGCGACTTTCTAATTGCTGTTAATTTCAATCTAAATACAACTTCAACACGTAGAGCAAACGCAATCGCATTTGATGTTCGTGAAAAAGGACGTCCACAACGCGAAGGTGGAAAACCTAACGGCAAACCGATGAAAGATGCTGAGGGCAATGTCATCATGCTTCCAGGAACTCTGAAAGCCACTAAAGCTATCGGATGGTTTATTGATGAGTATGGTATTGCACAGGTCTCTATGAACATTACCGATATCTCTACCACTCCCCTGCATGTGGCATTTGATGAAGTATGTCGTGCGGCTGCAGCAAGAGGTGTGCGTGTGACCGGAACTGAAATCGTAGGCCTTGTGCCTAAGCGCACTCTCATTGATGCAGGTAAACATTACCTTCGTAAACAACAACGTTCTGTTGGTATAAGCGAAGACGAGATCATTAAGATTGCAGTGAAATCAATGGGACTTGACGAACTAAAACCGTTTGTGCGCAATGAAAAGATCATTGAAGACATGCTTCAGGACAAACATGGTAAGAAGCTCGTTGACATGACTTGCAAAGATTTTGCTGAGGAAACTGCTTCTGAATCTCCCGCTCCAGGTGGTGGAAGTATCTCTGCATATATGGGTGCACTCGCGGCTGCTCTCGGAACTATGGTAGCAAACCTTTCTGCCCATAAGGCAGGATGGGACGACCGTTGGGAAGAATTTTCAGATGTTGCAGAAAAAGGACACGAAATTCAAGACCGTCTTATTGCTCTTGTGGACGAGGACACTGAAGCATTCAACCGCATTATGGATGTGTTTGCTATGCCCAAAAAGACACCTGAAGAGAAAGAGGCACGTGCCAAGGCTCTTGAAGCGGCGACACTTTATGCTACAGAGGTGCCTCTCCGCACAATGCAGGCTGCTTATGACACATTTGATGTGCTTGAGGCAATGGCTTCTAAAGGGAATCCGGCATCTGTCAGCGATGCGGGGGTTGGAGCACTTGCGGCACGTAGCGCAGTCCTCGGTGCTCATCTTAACGTAAGGATCAATGCAGCAGGATTGAAGGATCGCGAAAAAGCCGAAGAAATTCTAACCGCCGCTTCCGTGATAGCTTCCGCTGCAATAAATCGCGAAATGCAGATCTTAGGCATCGTGGATAAAGTAATTGACAAAGAATGATGCCATTGAATATGCATAAAAACATCATTATAACCAACGCAACTGTTGTCACCCCTGTAGGCAATTCAGCCTGCAAGGGTGCCGACATGGCAAAACTTTCCGTAGCGGAAAACGCATCCGTAAAAATTAATGACGGCATTATTACATACGTAGGACCGGAAAAGGACCTTATCATCGACGGTGATATCAATTATACCGTCATCAATGCCGAAGGTCGTGTGGTTCTTCCCGGTTTTGTGGATTCACACACTCATCTTATATTCGGAGGATACCGTCCGGATGAATTCAGCTGGCGCCTCAATGGTGAATCTTACATGAGCATAATGCAGCGTGGAGGAGGAATCCAGTCTACCGTCAATGCCACACGCGAAGAATCTTGCGACAACCTCGTTGACAAGGCACAATGGTTTATCAACCGTATGGTTGAGATGGGTGTGACAACAGTGGAAGCGAAGAGCGGATATGGGCTCGACACTGAATCCGAACTGAAGATGCTTGATGCTATAGATCGTCTTGCCTCAGATCCCGGACAAAAATTAAATATTGTTTCCACTTTCCTGGGCGCACATGCTGTACCCAAAGAGTATAAAGATCGCACGGAAGAATATGTTGAACTCATGATCAACGAAATGATTCCTGCGGCAAAAGGTAAAGCCAAGTTTTTTGACATCTTCACTGAGAAAAATGTTTTCGAAATCGAAGATTCAAGAAAGTTGCTTAAGGCAGCACGTGATGCTGGTTTTGAACTGAAGCTTCATGCTGACGAAATAGTGACATTAGGCGGTGCGGAACTTGCTGCAGAAATGGGTGCTGTCTCTGCAGACCATCTTCTTCATGTGAGCGACGATGGAGTGAGAAAGATGGCTGAAAAGGGAGTGGTTGCAACTCTTCTCCCTTTAACAGCATTCGCATTGCGCGAGCCATTCGCTCCTGCAAGAAAATTCATAGAAGCCGGCGCCGCTGTCGCATTGGCTACTGATTTAAATCCGGGAAGTTGTTTCTCAGGCTCTATTCCTCTGACAATCGCTCTCGCATGTATCTATATGAACATGACTATTGAGGAAACAATCACTGCTTTGACCCTCAACGGGGCTGCGGCAGTTGGAATGGCTGATAAAATCGGATCGATTGAAACGGGCAAACAAGGTGATCTGGTGATGCTTGAGTTCTCAAACTACCGTATGTTGCCCTATTATGTCGGCATGAATTGTGTAAACACCACTATTCACAAAGGCGAGATCGTATATCAGGCAAAATAACCTAAATCTAATATTTGAAAACAAATCTGACATCATTATGGATAAATCTAATACTTATGCAATAGGTTCAGGACTTCTGACCTACGACATAATTGAAAAAATCCTCAAAAACGGCACCAAGCTCACTTTGTCTGATGAGGCAAAACAAAAAATACAGCATTGCCGTGACTATCTCGACAAAAAAGCGGAAAATCATTCCGCTCCGATCTATGGTGTGACAACCGGATTCGGGTCTCTCTGCAACAAACACATTTCTCGTGAAGAGCTTTCAACTCTTCAGGAGAATCTTGTAAAAAGCCACTCCTGCAGTGTAGGCACCCCTGTAGACCCTGTAGTGGTCAAGCTGATGCTTCTTCTCAAGGCTCACGCACTCTCTATGGGATTCAGCGGTGTTCAGTTAAAGACTGTGGAGCGCATCATTGATTTCTACAACAATGATATTCTTCCCATTGTATATGACAGAGGTTCTCTTGGTGCTTCAGGCGACCTCGCCCCTCTCGCAAACCTGTTCCTGCCACTTATTGGCGAAGGTGAGGTGATGTATAAGGGTGGAAAATATAGCGGCAAAGCAATTCTTGAAAAATTCGGATGGGAACCGATCACACTCCAGTCGAAGGAAGGTCTTGCTCTTCTCAACGGCACCCAGTTCATGAGTGCAAACGGCATCAAAGCACTTATTGATGCATGGCACCTTGTAAATTGCTTCGACCTCTTCGGAGCAATGAGCCTTGAGGCATACGACGGCAGAATCGAACCTTTCTGGGAAGGTATCCACAGGGTGCGTCCCCACCGCGGACAGATTGAGACAGCTGAGATCTTTAGAAATATTTTAAAGGGGAGTGAAATCATCGAAAGAGAAAAGAAGCATGTGCAAGACCCCTACTCTTTCCGCTGCATACCACAGGTACACGGCGCTGTGAAAGATGCGATGCATCATGTCACTGAAGTGCTTCACACTGAGATAAACTCTGTCACAGACAACCCCACTGTGTTCCCTGATGAAGACATGGTTGTCAGCGGCGGCAACTTCCATGGCGAACCAATCGCTCTTGTATTTGACTATATGGGCGTTGCTCTCGCCGAACTCGGCAACATCTCCGAACGTCGTGTGGCTCAGCTTATTCTCGGACAAAGAGGATTGCCCGAATTCCTGGTTGCAAAACCCGGACTCAATTCCGGCTTCATGATTCCACAATATGCCGATGCTTCACTCGTCAGCCAGAACAAGATGTATGCATGGCCGGCTTCTTGCGACTCGATTGTAAGCTCAAACGGACAGGAAGACCTCGTGTCAATGGGTGCTAATGCGGCAACCAAGCTTCATAAGATCATCGACAACCTGAAAATTATCGCTGTCATCGAACTAATGAACGCCGCACAGGGAATCGATTTCCGCCGCCCACTCAAATCTTCCCCACAGATTGAAAAAGTAATGGAGGCTTACCGTAAGGAAGTTCCTTTTGTAGAAGACGATGTTGTCATGAACGATTACATCCGCATGTCGCAACATTTCCTCGAAAATTACGAAATCAATCTTGAATAAAGAAGAATGTAAATTCATTATTTACATATAAGAACATCGGCTACAACAAATTTGAGTTGTAGCCGATGTTCTGTTCTATTCTAATCATAAGTTTCACTTTCAAGTCAATATCTTGAAAGCAATTGAATCGTGATTATATAATATCTATCATTCAGAAAGACGTAGTGAAATTAGGACTCGGATTAAAAGACATTTAATCTAAGAAATTGTTTAAGACCCCATTCCCCAATATTTGTTAACGCTGGGGCCGCAGGTCTCTGAGCGATTTTTGTCTTGTGATGAAG
>CAMTMX010000033.1 GCA_947073495.1 uncultured Porphyromonadaceae bacterium | reverse complement strand
GTGTGATGGACTTTCACTCACAGAATTAGTGTAAGTCCCGTCTTCAAAATCGCGGTTCATTATTGACCCTCCTTTATGGCGGCGCATCCTGAATCCGACTCCGGCGAAAGCATCCACCTTACTGCTGTTGAAATTCACATTTACACCTACGTTGCCGCCACCTTGAGAGTTGGCGCTTAGTTCTGCGCTTCCGTAATATCCGGCGCGACGGTCTTTTTTCAATACGATATTTATGATGCCAGCCGTGCCTTCGGGACTGTATTTGGCGGAGGGGTTGGTGATCACCTCGATGCTTTCGATGGTTTCGGCGGGTATCTGTTCGAGAATCTGGGCGCGGTTGTCGGCTGTCAGACCAGATTCTTTACCATTGATCCAGATGGTTACAGATGAATTGCCTCGTAATGAGACTTCCCCGTCTTGATCTACCTCCACAGATGGAATGGACTCAAGCAATTCGGATGCTGACTGTCCTGCGGCTGTGACATTGGCATCTACAGCAAACACTTTCTTGTCAAGTTCGAAACGCATCTGACTTCTGATCCCTTCCACTACCACTTCCTGTAGAAGTTTGGTGTCGTCGGCGAGTCTGAGAGTGCCCAAATCTACAGCACCATCTTTAACTTCAATTTCCCGTTCCTGGTCTATGCTGCCTATGTTTGTGATTTTGACTATGTATTTTCCATCTTTCACTCCTTTTAATACAAAAGAGCCGTTTCCGTCAGTGTTCGTTCCGATAGGAAGTGGCTTCTGAGTTGCAGCATTGATAAGTTGCACTGTCACAAAATCCATCGGCTCCCCGCTATCTTTATTAATGACTCTGCCGGAGATGTCTCCATCAGCAAAAGCCACAAAAGAAATCATGCCTGCACACACAGGCATTAGAAATTTTAAGTTCATAATGTCGTCGTAATTCAACTTCGTTTTACCCGGAAAAATAAGTTAACTATTTTTTATGACTGCTATTGTTTAAAATGGTTTAAGCTCCATTCTCATAAAAAATATAAGGAAAATCAATAGACTTGCGACGTTGTTGTTACATAAAAATCAAAAAAATAGAACAGGGTATAGAGAATGGAATTGAATAGGGGAATGTAAACAAATGAACAAGAGATTGGCAATGAACAAATTGAGATTTATTGTTTTCTGAGCAAATGTCGGTGTGTGGTTTGGATATACGTGATTTGATTTATAAAGGAGGTATAAATCTGATTAATATGTTTTATAACATATAAAAATATTTGCGGATCAGGGGCATGTGTGCTAACTTTATGGCGAATTGAAAAACTCCGACAATTAACTAACCTTACATAGTCATGAAACCTCCCTTCTCCCTTCCTGTCACGCTGCTTGCAGTCACAGCGTCACTGTCGGCAGACACTCCGGTGAGGATCCACTGCGGTTCGTACCACCCCGGGCGCTACATAGTCGCGGTCACGTGCGGCGCACACATGTAGAAATGTGTGGTCACTGGGGCGTCCCCGAAGCCGGTGGACATACGGACATAACTTATATCACAGACATACAACACAGACCAAACAATATTCTTGCATCATGAAAACTAATCTGCACCTTCTTTGTATTCTGCTTCATGACCAAGACACCTACGACCGTCTGGGATGGGGGCCAACACTTAAGTCGGGTAATGTTACGAGGACGATGACCTACGACATCCACGGGTGGACTACATCGCTGAAGGCGGCACTCTCAGGGAAGACACTGACGGAGAAGCTTTATTATGCGGACAGTTCGAAGCCACGCTACAACGGGTTCGTGTCGAGGAGGGACCTTGACGGCTACAGCTATCTCTACACCTACAACAACCGCGGTTTCCTGACGGAGGCGAAATACTCGGGAGGTGAGACAGGCTCCGACTACTCGGAGACGTTCAGCTATAACGACCATGGAGGACTGTTGACCCTCAAGCGTATGGGAGTGACCGACCTTCTTCCATCGGGGAGTAAGAGTTACGGGGTTCTTGATGACATATCGGGGAGCTATACGGGTAACCGTCTGACCTCCGTTACGGTGAGCACCGGAGCGCAGGTCTATGACAGAAGGACAGGCATCAAGAAGAGCGGCACATATTCATTGGATTATGACCCTCGGGAAGATTGATGTCGGATGAGACAAGAGAGGTGATGTCTGTCACATCCGACAAAACAGGAACGCGCTCTATGCAGCCAACTGATCACTATGCATCGGGAGATGCCGATTATTGCCGTCTGCCGGGATCGACAGATGGCCAGGGGAAATTGGAAGGATTGAGTGTGAGATGGACATGCTTTTCTTTTAATCTGACTCCTACATAATCTATCAGTTTTTCCCTATCTTTAGCTGTCAATCCTTTAGGTGCATTGACAAACACCATATTGACCGTATCAACGCCCTCTGTCGAAGTCGAAGCGGCAATCATCCTGCTCAACGCAATATCTTCAACATTCGGGAAGAGCACCTTGATCTCAGGGGCGATACTAAGACTCTCTTTTCCAAAAGTGCTATAGTCTTTTACGACTTGCTTTAGGGAATCGATCGTGTTCTGACGTAAATTGACCTCCTGTTGCATCAATGAATAAAACTGCTGGAAATTTTTCTCGGCATCAAACCCTTCATGATCTGATATTGAGAATCCCTGCTTGATGTTCAGGATTGTTCCTCCCAGGCCTACACTGTCCAGTTTTTGCATCATAGCGAGTTGCAACGAATCTTTTGGCAACCCCTGACCGATTAGAGTGACATCTATGTGACGCTTATTCCCTGCCACATAGATCTTCTGATTGAGAACCTGGGTATTTGGAAAGACCATTTCTTTTTCCACAAATTCCGTGGCGGCAGCCATAAACATACTTTTTCTCACCATTTCATACGTGAGGTAACAACTGACGCCAATTGTAACAAACACGACAGAATAGACGATATATTGCACCCGCTTGCTTCTCTTCGTGTTTTGATAGACCACCTTTTTATAATTTAAAAGTTTGACCCCGATCCATGAAGCGAACAGGATGAAAATCATGTTTGTAAAGAAAAGGTATAACGCACCGAAAAAGAACTGAGCCTGAAGTGTGGCGATTCCATATCCTGCGGTACATAGTGGTGGCATAAGCGATGTGGCTATCGCCACACCAGGCATCACCTGACCTTTGTTTTTGCAAGCTATACTTATAATACCTGCAGCCCCACCGAACAGAGCCACAAAAACATCATAAATAGACGGAGATGTTCTGGCAAGGAGCTGGCTGGAACCTTCATATTGAGGAGAAATTAAAAAATATAAAGCAGATGCCGCAAGCGATCCGATAATCGCCATGACGATGTTTTTAAGACTCCGATTCAACAACGCATAATCTTCTATACCGATCGCGAGTCCCATGCCTATGATGGGTCCCATTAAGGGGGAAATCAACATAGCGCCGATTATTACAGGAATACTGTTGGTGTTCAACCCCAGAGACGCTATAAAAATAGCAAATATGAGGACCAACAGCTGACTCCCCTTAAAACTCACACCGGAACGTATGCTCGTTTCCGCATCAAGTTGCGGTTCAAGATCTTCCGCAACATTAAAATAAGAAATCAACTCATTCCAGAATTTCTTGACGGCTTCTTTGAATGTCGGATTTGATGTCATAGTTATATCAATTTATTCGCTGATTGTAACCTTTTTCAGCTTTATTAAGAACAATATTATATTGGACTCGTTTATTGATTAACAAAATTACAAAAAAAATTATTAACTTTGCGTCAATAAATGAACCAACTTATGGCTGATTTACAATTAAAAGGTCTTGGAGTGGCTTTAGTGACTCCATTTAAAAATGACAAAACAGTAGATTTCCAAGCTCTTGAAAGAATGGTCGAATATGTCGTTACCGGCAATGCCGACTATATCGTTGTGCTTGGAACCACCGGAGAGACACCCGCTTTATTTCCTGAGGAAAAAGCTGAAATCCGAAAAACGATTATAAGAAAAAACAATGGAAGAGTACCCCTGATCCTCGGAGTCGGAGGCAACAACACACAGGCTGTTGTAAACGAACTGAAAACAGGAGATTTCTCCGGTTTTGCGGCAATATTGTCAGTAGTTCCTTTTTATAATAAGCCTTCACAAGAGGGTTTGTATCAACATTATAAAGCAATATCCGAAGCATCACCTCTTCCTGTGGTGCTTTACAACGTGCCTGGAAGAACCGGAGTGAACATGACTGCCGCAACCACTCTCGCTCTTGCGAGAGATTGTGAAAACATAATCGGTGTGAAAGAGGCTTCAGGCAATTTCGCTCAGATAGAAGAAATCATTAAAAACAAACCGGAAAAATTTGAAGTCATTTCAGGAGACGACAGTATAACCTACCCTTTGATGACACTTGGTGCGGTGGGTGTGATTTCTGTCATCGGCAACGCTTTCCCAATGGAATTCGGCAGAATGGTCAGACTATGCCTTCAGGGGAAATTCCAGGAAGCACTTCCAATACACTGGAGATTTAACGAACTTTTCAACCTTCTTTTCGTTGATGGAAATCCGGCGGGAGTGAAATGTACTCTCAGCGCACTTGGACTTATTGAAAACGAGCTGCGTCTGCCACTCGTCCCGACAAGAATGAGCACCAACGAGAAGATACACAAACTTCTCGAATCTCTATACACCCCTTCGGTAGATGAACTTGAAGACCGGGTAAGAAACAATTCTACCCTCTTTAATTGAAATAAGCGCTTAACTTTCAACTATCTAAATAAAAGTTGAAAAATAATTTTTTGAATTGATAGATAAAGCTACAGCTCAAAAGATAAAAGACACTGCGGATATCGTTGAGGTGGTGAGCGATTATGTACATCTCACACGACGTGGTTCAAACTATATGGGATTGTGTCCGTTTCATAACGAACGGACACCATCTTTTTCTGTGAATAAAAGCAGAAACTATTGCTATTGTTTTTCCTGCCACAGAGGGGGATCTCCTGTTAATTTCATTATGGAGAAGGAGGGCATCTCATATCATGATGCCCTGTTGCATCTTGCAAAAAAATACGGAATAAAAGTTGAGGAACGCGAGCTGACCGACCAGGAGCGTGAAGCTCAAAGCCGTCGTGAAGCCATGTTTATAGCCAATGAATGGGCTATGAATCATTTTGAACACAACTTGACTGAAACCCAAGATGGTAAAGATATAGGATTGCAATACCTTTACGGCAGAGGCGTCACACAGGAAGCTATCAAGCAGTTTCATCTCGGCTATGCTCTCGACCAAGGCAGTGCTTTTCTTGATGCCGCAAGAAAAAAAGGATTTAATATCGATGTATTAAAAACTCTCGGTCTTGTCGGCACAAGTCAACAAGGTAGGGAATATGACCGGTTTCGTGGAAGAGTAATTTTCCCGATACTTAATTCCTCCGGAAAAGTTGTGGCATTTGGAGGAAGAGATTTAAAAGGAGGTCCGGCAAAATATATCAACTCTCCGGAGTCTGATCTTTATAAAAAAAGCAATGAGCTTTACGGAATGTATCAGGCAAGAAGTGCAATAGTAAAAGAAGACAAATGCTATCTTGTCGAAGGCTACCTTGACGTCATAGGGATGTGGCAATCAGGGATGCAGAATGTGGTGGCATCCTCAGGTACCGCCCTAACCGACGGTCAGATTGCGTTGATTCATCGTTTTACAAAAAACGTCACGTTGATCTATGACGGGGATGCGGCAGGTATCAAAGCGTCTTTGAGAGGTATCGACATGCTTCTCTCCCATCAACTTGATGTCAACGTCCTTCTACTTCCCGATGGGGATGACCCCGATTCTTTTGCGAGGAAACACACACCGGAAGAATTTCGTGAATATGTCAAAAGTCATGAGACCGATATTATCCGTTTCAAGACAAGAGTACTGATGGATGAAGTCAACGACAATCCGCAAAAAAGGGTTGAAGCAATCCGCAGCGTTGTCAGTTCTCTTGCTTGTATTCCCGACAAGGTGAAACGCGATGTCTACATTCAAGAATGTAGCCGACTGCTTGGTGTGAGTGAGGAATCTGTCGCATCCGCAACCGCCACCGCACGTAGTGCCGTTGTAGAACAATTAAAAAAGCAACGGACCTGGCAATCTCTCAACCAACAAATTGAATCAGGCAAAATCCCACCGGTCTCCAATCCACAAACAATACCAACCACCGTTAATTCACCCCACTCCGGGTCAACTACTCAAGGAATAGGGTCCGGCACTTCGACACAAACCGTCCAAACCACTGCGTCTAATTCAAACAATCCGTTGAGACCTATGGAATGGACCGTACTTCAATATTGTATACGTTATGGATTTCTTGATTTTTGTCAGGATGACGCCACAGGAAACATACTTACGGTATTGGAATATGTTGCAGATGAACTTGCATCTGACAACACTTCATTCACTACAGCTGAATTTTATAAAACATTCAATCTCCTTTCTGAACTCATTCCTCAATTCAGAAAGGATTTAAATGATTTTAAAGAAAATCTTCAGGTTGAAAAAGAATCCAGAAGACAAGAAGGATATGTCGCTATCGGAGCAAAGCAATTGTCAATAAACGAAATACAACGCGAAGAGCAAAAGCTTGAGGAGAATCTGACCAATTGGGAAGATGAGATGATAGCAGAGTATTCACGTGCTTATCCATCCAAAGAATTAGCGAGCCATGAAAATGACATGATTCGCCGGCTCACCACAGAAGCTATCACTGAACCTCATCAGCTAAGTCATATCTACTCTCGTGAACGTCCGGTGGAGAAAGAGGAAGATAAATTGATTTCCCTCCTGCCTACAGCTATTTATGTATGGAAAAACGGGATTCTTGACCTTGAGTTGAAACGGCTTATGTCGGAGTTCAGAGTAATCTCTGAAAATGGGATGCATGATCAGGCACTAAAAGTTCAGATGCAAATCTCCGAATTGATGAGAGAACGAAGTGAACTCGCCAAAAATATAGGAGACAGAATACTGTGTCCGGGTTCAGCCATCAACAAGAATCCCAAATATAGAATATAAAACAATTAATCAGCATTCATTGAAACATTAATTATGGATATACTTCATATAGACGGGCTCATGAAGCATTACGCTTCAACAAAGGCTCTCGACAATGTGAGTTTTTCAGTCGGAAAGGGAGAGATATGCGGACTGCTCGGACCCAACGGCGCCGGAAAGACAACATTATTGAGAATTATCAATAATCTTCTTGTCTGCGATGCGGGAAGCGTAACCGTCAACGGTATCCCCTCTTCGCTCGAGGCATGCCGCCACATCGGATACATGCCGGAAGAACGTGGTCTTTATGACAAAATGAGAGTGGAAGACCAGATTCTCTATTTCGGTCAACTCAAAGGTGGAGACAAGGCAAGGCTCCGGGTAGTAATGGGGGAATATATGGAAATATTCAATCTCACCGGACAAGGGAAACGAAAAGTTAAAGAACTTTCAAAAGGCAATCAACAGAAGGTGCAGATCATCGCCACACTTGTGCATGAGCCTCAGCTCGTGATTCTCGATGAACCTTTCAGCGGCTTTGACCCTATCAACGGTGCGTTGCTCCGCGATCTGATTGCCAGGCTAAATGAAAAAGGGGCAACAATAATGCTGTCATCACACAACATGCCGGCAATCGAAGAAATGTGCTCGTCAATCGCGCTCATCAATCATGGCAAGCTACTTGTAAAAGGAGAGATATCCGATATAAAAGAGATGCACAAGACATCTGAACTACTCCTGACAACACGTAACCCCTTGTCAATACCATTGCTCCTTGACAGCGGGTTGCTCATGAATGTTGAAGAAATCGCTCCTGTAAAAGGTCGGAAAGGATATTCATATTGCCTATTAAAAAAGGAAGGGACAAGAAACACCGACCTGCTACAGGCAATATCCATTCAAGGAGAAATACTTCATTTTGAAGAACGTATCCCGACATTGAACGATATATTCCTGAACTACACCACAGGGCAACCCAAAGCGGTTGAAACAGAACAACCTTTACAACCGGAACCCGTATTAAACTAATTTTGCAACGATGAGTCAACTTGGATTAATAATAAAAAACGAATTTCTGACCGACGTCAGAGGCAAGAGCTTTTGGATCAGCACAATCCTGGTGCCAATAATTATAATCGCATTCGGAGCCGTTTTCGGATTCTTAATGAAGGATGCCGATTCATTCAACAGTATGGCGGCCGATCTCCCAACCCAACCGGATCCGGAAGAAATGACGGCAGCCAAGGCTGTCGGAATGCTCATGGGTATGTCGCTGACATTCTTCCTGATGATTTACGGAGCAATGATTTTCAATAAGGTAAAGACAGAAAAGTGCAACCGAATAATGGAAATCCTATCAACATGTGTCGACGGTCGCACTATGATGCTTGCCAAAATAATTGCGGTCGGAATGCTTGGCATTGTCCAGATGCTTGCATGGGGAGCAATTATATTTGTCGGTATAATAGGGTTTTATATGGTATTTCAATTTGCCATACCCTGGGAATATCTAACTGATCCCCGCGTCTATTTATGCCTGTTGTGGATGGTGCTTTATTTCATTGGGGGCTATATCCTGTTTGGATCACTCTATGCAGCCTGTGGGGCAATAACAGACAAAGATAATGAAAACCAAGCATATATGACAGTAATCACTTTCATCCTTCTTGGTGCTTTCTATATTGGGATGTACGCCGTAGACAATGGTAATTCAGCATTGTCCACAGCCTGCAATTATATACCGTTCACTTCCCCTACTATAGGCACGATCAATGCAATTTCAGGGGCCTCCCCTATCTGGCAGACATTGATATCATTAGTGATTCTCTATGCAACCGCCTATGTATGCGTTGTTTTTGCAGGGAAACTCTACCGATCATCCATGCTTCTTAAAGGGAAGCAATTCACTCCGAAGGATCTTATCACTTTTATCAAGACTTCTTGAAAGATCCCGTTATCAAAAATACATAAGGAGCCAGGTTCAAAACTTGGCTCCTTTTATTTTGTGAATAGACTATAAGAGCATTTTCCTCTGTAGTGACTTCCGCATAAGCATAAGCCGAATAAAATTCCTTACGGGACGATCCATCATTACAAAAACAACAATCCATCGGTTATTCTTTGCGACAAGATAATCAAAGTGACAATGGATGCGATCACAAGGAATGCCAACAAATATTTTTCGCCTTTTGTAAACATCGGTTGCAACGCTTCATTACGACTTTTACGTGCCTTTATGTAGAAACCTATACCGATAAGATAAAATGCAGATGTCATAAACATATCAAGCAAACCTCCGGCATAAGCCATCCATAAACAGAAAGCGGTCGTTATGATAGCCACAACTTTTATTCTAATATTATCTGCCACTTTCATAAGGAAAAGACCGGTGAACAGGTAACATGGAATTATCATCAACCCCGTGATATGGAGTGCCGCAAGATATACGTCGTCTGCCATGACAACTAAAAGAAGGAATAATTCCATAACAACGCTTGAAGCAAAAAGTCCGAATGTCGGCATTCCTTTTTTATTTGTCCGTTTAAAGGATTCCGGTAAGATCCCGACTGTGGCAGCCTCATAAGGTACCTGTGCCACAACTAATGTCCACGCAACCCATCCTCCTATCAAGGAAACGATGACAGCACTGATGACAAACCAATAAGCCCATTCACCACAAGTCTCCTTAAGAATATAGGCAATAGACGGATCAGGAAGTGCCGATAAATCAATCCTGCTCAGCAAGCCAAAGCACAACAATGATATCGCCATATAAAGGACTAATGAAATTCCAAAACCGGCAAATCCTGCCCTGCCCACATCTTTTGCATTCTTGGCTCGCGCCGACATCATAACTGCTCCTTCAACCCCGAAGAAACAAAACAATGTCACCATCATGGTAGATTTTATCTGTGTCAATATCGGACTATCCGGATTACTGATCAATTCATCTTTAAATATATCTACATTGAATAAAATAACAAAAGTGACAATGATGAATATGAGCATCATAACCTTGACAACGGCAAGGAGAGTATTAACGAACTTGGCAGTTTTGATACCCCTCGCCACAATGTAATACATCAACCATATAAGAGCAGAGCCAAACACCACGGTTTCCCATCCATGATTAAGCAACGAAGGGAAAAAGGCACCGAAAGAATCATTAAGCATTACTCCGTATGCCACGTTGGAGAAAGCTGTACACAGCCAATATCCCCAGGCTATATTAAATCCCACATAATTGCCGAAACCTGCCTGAGCATATTGATAAATTCCCGCGTTATACTGAGGATATTTCTCACTTAGCCATTTAAATGAGATAACAAGCGGCAATATTCCGGCTGCAGTTACAATCCATGCCAAGAAAACAGCCATAGGAGATGCTACGGCCGCCATATTTTGTGGCAGATTATAAATGCCAACTCCAACCATAAGCCCGAACACAAGTGCCGTAAGTCCCCAAAAACCTAATTTACCAGTAGAAAGCATACCTTTTTATCGATTATTAAACTGTAAATTAACGACAATTTTATTGAATTATTATCTCTCCACAGAGATAACCCGATCTAATGACTGCACCAAACCATTATCTATAATTAAAGAGCTCTCTTTAAAACCGTTTACTTCTGACTTATGCTAATATTCAGAGAAGATTTTCGCGTCAATTTTAAATTGAGAGAAGGAGTTATGTGGTTCCATAATGACTGAATAAATATCAGAAAGCACCGACAAATATCTCAATGACAAGACAAAATATATTTTAAACAGTTTCTTAGAGAATGTTTGGATTTGACTTATGTTAAGATTTAGAGAGGATTTTCGAGTAAATTTTGAGTTTGAGAGATGGAGTTATGGGGTTCCATAATAACAGAACGAAAACTCAAAATCGACCGAAAAGGTATTTAAAGATTTAATAAAGTTTAATTCAAACATTCTCCAAATCAAGAAGAAGTGATGCGATTTCAAGATCGCCTGGATTGGTCACCTTCATATTGTCAGGAGCACCCACAAATAATGCTGTTTTCCATCCGGCTGCCTCTGTTGCAGACGCATCGTCGGTGAATGTCATGCCCGGATTCTTGGCGTATGCATCTTTCAAGACCGATGCTCTGAACACCTGTGGAGTCTGGACAGCCACATAATCCTTCCTGTCTATTGCCTCGCTGCCATCCTTATTGATATGACGTAATGAATCTGTCACCGGAATCGCCGGGACAGACGCTCCATATTTGGCTCCTGCCTCCCAGCCTCTTTCGATCAGGCTGACACTCACAAGCGGACGCGCCGCATCGTGAACTGCAATCAGGACATCTTCCGAGGCCTCGATTTCTGAAATGCCGCTGGCCACTGATTCTGTCCGGGAATTGCCGCCCCCTTTTACTTCATGGATAATCCGGTCGGATTCAGGAAGTGTGGAAAATAGTTTTTTCCATGAATCGATATAATCGGGATGTACCACAAGCACAATCTCCGTTTCCGGATCGGCATCCCTAAACGCTTTCATAGACCACCACACCATCGGCCTTCCTTTTAGGTCGCGGAACTGTTTGGGGAGCCCTCCCCCAAGTCGAGTGCCTGTCCCCCCCGCTACAATGACTGCATATTTCTTCATTCTTCTGCCGTAGAAAAAATATAAGGCACCGGAAACACCGGCACCTTATACTGTATGACTGGACAATTATTACATATTCATACCGCCGTCTACCTGAATCACCTGACCAGAGACATAGCTGGAAAGGTCTGAAGCAAGGAATGTGGCGACATCTGCTATATCTTCGGGTTTACCACCGCGGCGGAGAGGAATTTTCTTACACCATTCCTCACGAACGCTGTCGGGAAGTGCTGCAGTCATGGCTGTCTCGATGAAACCGGGGGCGATTGCGTTCGCACGGATACCACGGGAACCCACCTCCTGTGCGATGCTCTTTGCGAGTGCAATAAGTCCTGCCTTCGAAGCAGCGTAGTTAGCCTGACCTGCATTTCCATGAACGCCTACAACCGACGCCATGTTGATGATAGAACCGCTACGCTGACGCATCATGATAGGAAGAGCTGCATGTATAAAATTGAATGCTGACTTGAGGTTAACAGCGATAACTGCATCCCACTGAGCCTCAGTCATACGCATCATAAGACCGTCTTTAGTGATTCCGGCATTGTTCACGAGAATATCAATACGCCCGAAATCTTCTTTAATCTGATTGACAACTTTCTCTGTCTCTGCAAAATCTGCAGCGTTTGAAGCATATGCCTTGCACTCCACGCCATAAGCCTTGATCTCTTCTTCTGTCTTCTTTCCGTTTTCATCGATTACAAGGTCTGTGAAAGCGATATTTGCTCCTTCTTGAGCAAACTTAAGTGCGATAGCCTTACCGATACCACGGGCTGCGCCTGTGACAATAGCGGTTTTTCCTTCAAGTAATTTCATTATTCTCTTTTTTAGTTATATTGTTCTGTATTTAAATATGGTCGATGGTCTTTCGTCTTTGGTCTTTGGTTAGTTAGGTAGTCATTAGTCGTTAGTTAGTTGTTAGTCTTCAGATTATTCTTAAACCATAAACTATAAACTAAAACTATGAACTCTAAACCATAATCTCTAAACTCTAAACCATGAACCATAAACCCTGGTCAGACTTAGAATTTCACGATAAAGCAACCACAGGAATATCCACCTCCGAATACCATCAAAGCCACTTTATCCCCCTTCTTGAACTTATCAAGATTTTGAGTGAGCACAAGGGCTGCGGAAGCCGAACCTGTATTTCCAAGCGTCTCGATATTGTTTAAGAAATCGTCAAGAGGCTTGTCAAGCTGATGTGCCACCTGTGCAACAATCCTCTTGTTTGCCTGATGACAGATCAATTTATTGATATCTTCAATCTTAAGTCCTGTATGTCCAAGGGATTTCTTAAGGGCATGAATCATATATTTGCATGCATGAATAAAGACATCTCTGCCGTCGGGCATCATGATGCCTCCGTCTTTCGGACGAAGCTTCACCCCTTCCGGACCTTTCCCTACATTTCCAAGACCTTCCGTGAAAACATCGAGGATCTCAACATCAGTATCCGCCTCACGGTCTTTGCTCACAAAGAATGCAACTGCAGCGTCACCCCAAAGATGACCGGCCTTGTGATCTTTTTCATTGCTATAATATGTATTGTGCTCCGGGCAAATGAGAAGGGCTCGTTTAGCTTTGCCTGATGCAAAATATCCCTCGATAACTTCAAGACCGTTTATAAACGACGAACATGCCGCCGACACATAGACAGCCTTCGCTCCTGAAATATCATAATGCTGTTGAGCGATATGTGCCGGTGTTGCTACGGTATCATATATTGCATAGCATGCCGCCACTATCAGGTCTACGTCTTTTATATCGTATGGAAGATTCTTAAGCGCATCCTCGATTGCCGCTATCGACATTGAGTCAGAGCCCTCGCCGGGGCCGACTTTTGAACGGCTTATGATACCTGTACGCTGTAGAATCCATCCGGGTTCCAGCCCGTTGAGATTCTCGAAATAATCATTTGTTATTCTTGCAGAGGGCACATAATTGCCCATGGAGTTGATATACATATATGGATTTTATCTTTGCAATTTAGACATCGGGTTAAAACTCACAAATGAAACTGTAAATCTAACTTAAATTTCTCGATCACCGTTTCTTAATGCCGTTAATAATAAGGTGTGCAACGTATGATTTCAACAATTCCTTGTCTATGCCTTCATCTGAAAGATTGTCGCGTATATAAGGCACGTCAAGACCATGAATCGCCTGAGTGATTATCACCGACATGTGATTCAGGTTCGGGATATCAAACACTCCTTGATCCACACCCTCCTGAAGAATGTCTCGCAGCATCGCCGTTTCTTTTCTGGTAATGATCTTCCGGGCTCTGTCAACTTTCCTTACATCACGGAAAAATCCTGCCCTTAATGATCCGTTGCGCGACACTATCTCCTTCATGGTTTCAAACCGGCATTCAACATACTCCATAAGCTTTTCTTCCGGAGATGATTGCCTTGCCACTATATGGCGAAGGCGGCTGAGCAGTTGATCTGTCTCGCTTTCAATAACTGCATTGAATATGTCGCGCTTACTCTTGAAATATGTATAAATGGTGCGTCTACCTTTATCAGAAGCGAAAGCGATATCGTTCATAGTGGTGTTTTCGACACCTTTCCTTGCGAAAAGTTGACGAGCTACTTCTATAAACTTGTCTCTTGTTTTCAACACCATAATATCTGGAGCGTTTAATTATGACATATTCTATTATTGATTTTTTGTTTCGCAAGCTAATTTAAAGTCTGAAAGACATATGGTTAAAAGAGCATTATTATAAAATTTATAATAAGGCAACAACTTCTTTCCAAATTGAGAATTAACCCTTTAACCTTATAACCCTCAACTTTCGCATGCGAAAGCTGAATAATTTTAAAATATCAACCGGTCTATCAAGCCCGATTGCACACTTTTCAAATTATTGAGCAAATTTACTATTTTTTTTTGACTTCAGACTCATTTTTTACAATATTTTTCCATCTTGCCTTTATTTTGCATATCTGCAAATTATCCCTCACCCTTTTTAATATTCTTAGTTCTCAATTACTTATCTAATATTTTGCAAATTTTAACATATTTTCCTATCGAAATATTTGGTCAGTATCAAAAATAGCAGTAATTTTGCACTCGAAATCACACCGCGGGGTGGAGCAGTGGTAGCTCGTTGGGCTCATAACCCAAAGGTCGTAGGTTCGAGTCCTGCCCCCGCCACCAACAAAGCCGGTTCCTTTGGAATCGGCTTTTTGTTTTAACCGACATCTAAAAGCAATGACACCGATCTACGAAGATAACCATATTATTATTGTCAACAAGGTTCCCGGAGAAATCGTGCAGGGTGACAAAACCGGCGATACTCCCCTATCTGAAATTATCAAGGCGTATTTAAAGGAAAAATATGCCAAACCGGGAAATGTTTTCTGTGGTGTGGTCCATCGTATAGACCGCCCCGTAGGCGGACTGGTGATTTTTGCAAAAACTTCCAAAGCACTCACGCGCCTGAATGATATGCTCAGGAAAGGTGACATTCACAAGACTTATTGGGCGCTTGTGGAAGGGAAACTCGACAAGGACGAAGACACCCTGAAAAATTATCTTGTCAGCGACGGCAGAATGAACAAGACGTTCATTGCCGGGGAGGGCACGCCTGACGCGAAAGAATCTGTCTTGAAATATACGACAATTGCGAAAGGCGACCGCTACACCCTGCTCGAAATAAACCTTCTCACCGGCAGAAAGCATCAGATCCGCGCTCAACTTTCCGGCATCGGTCATCCGATAAAGGGCGATCTCAAATACGGGGCACGTAGAAGCAACCCCGACGGAGGCATTTCCCTCCTCGCACGCAAGATCGAGTTCATCCATCCCGTATCGAAGCAGCCCATATCCGTTGAAGCCCCCCTACCGGAAGAATTCAAAAAATTCCTCTAATTATGCGATTTTTCCGATCTCGATTTCGGATTTGAGAAATTGGAATATATAAACAGCACCCTGATAATATAGTCCACATTCCGGATCATTGAGTTTTGCGAATGTGTCTGAGGAATACAATTCGTCAAGAGCATGACGTATATCCCAGCCATATTCATTAATCAGCATCTCTGCTAATTCTGCAGCAAGACACTCTACTTGAAACTGGATATCCTGTGTCATAAATTTATGCGTTTTAAGAATTCTATTGATCGTGGAGTGCCAAAGAAATATTGAACAGCATGATCTCCCTTAAATTTAAGTTCTTCCACAAGTCTGGAAACTGAAAGATATCCCATAATATAACGTCGAATCTGTACTCCCACTGTATCATCGGCAATAGGACCGATAACAATGTCGAATGGATGCAATGGGATGTCTGAGTCATTCTTGCGATTCATCACTACGAAATCTGCCCATTCTTCTGAATAATCCGGGAAAAATTTAACATTGAGTCCCGACTCTTTAGCTTTTATATCATCAAATTCAAAACATGTCAATGTCGGCTGACCCTCGTTCAAAAAACGGGTCGTGCGTTTAGCCATTGCCATAGCCTGCTCTGGATCAGAGTTGAGATAGAAACCTTTCCCGAAATCCTTTCCTCGTTTACTTCGAGTTAAATCAATATGTTCAATAGAGACATTTGAGCCATGATAAAGCCTGATCATATACGCCCTCCTTTCCGGCGGCAAACCAACTGAAGATCCAAAACGGCATCGTCAATGGATAGCGTATGTTCAGCTGCATAGCATTCAAGAAGGAAATCTATGCCCGAAAAACGACGTAAATAAGCATAGGCTTGTGAATTGGAAAGCTTAAAACGTTGAGCAAAAGCCCCTACACATGCCACTACATATTCAATTTTATCAAATATATATTTCCTGTCCATAACCATGTTCTATCGTATATCATAAAAATTTTAACATCCGCCAATTTGAAAAGCATTCTTTGGATTTGTAATGTCCGGCTTAACAAATTATTGATTATTATGCGATTTCATGCAACCATACTTTTGCAAAAATGCAACAGTTTGACGTTTACGCAAATTTACAAATAATAAATGAGATTACAATCCAATACGAACCAATAAATTGTTGTTTCAAAAATAACGAACCTTCTACCCTTATATTTTTATCGTTGTAATGTTTTTAATCTTGACAATAATTGTAATTAGTGCGCATCGCTAACGTGATTGCCTCTCCCACCAAAGCAACATCGGCAAGAAGGTAATGACGGCGGTCGCCCCATTTGATTGTGTGGCCGGCAATCTCAGCAGTCCTCAATAATTTGTTACGCAAATCATCATCCCCGAAATAGGTAGCGCTTCCTATGGCAAATGCGCTACCGCTGGGACTTAGGTTAAGTATTATCGGACCGGCGTCCATATCCATACCTGCCCAACATGAGCGGTCATAATATTCTTTTATTCCCGCAACGGAAAAGCTTTGACAAAAGCCGGATTTCATACGTTCATATTGCTCTTTGGCAAACTCGACATCTATCTTCGTAAGGTAATAACAGTTAAGAGTCGAATAGGAACCTTTTACGGGAGCATCGATCTTTCCATTGTCATTAAGAAACGATACAAGCAATCCGGTTCCGTCATCAAGCCATTCAGTTTTTGCCCGTTTTATCCAATTCTTTACTGTTGAAGAGTATTTGCCACTGTTCAGTTTTCCATAATCTGACAAAGCAACAATTGCCACCATCATGTCAGGCACATATACTGGTTCACCAGGATAAGTCGGTATATTCATTATTGGAGACCGCATGATGCGACGGTTCATCGTCCCGCAAATAGAATCATGCAAATGATTGTATCTGTCATCTCCACCAATCCCTCTATAATTACCAATCATCCAAGCGAGGTGGCTAAGATAAGAAACGTGACTATTATCACCCTCCAAAGATTCAAGCGGATCCTCACCCCAACGCACTTTGTCATAGAGTCGCAACATGGGCGATCTCACAATCTTGATCAGACTGTCTATCGTCACAATGGCATTCTCTCTTGTTTCAGGATACAGGCGTGCTATGTTACTTAATGCTTCAGTAAGCATTGAACATGAATACAATGCCCATTCCCCTTTAAACTGTAATCCGATCCCGGCAGGCATCTCATACATCAATTGTTTGGGTTCAACAACAATTTTTTCAACAAGATAATTCCTTCGCTGGAGGATATCCTCTTTTTCATCTTCAAAAGAACCGTTTCCCCAGCAAGACCATGCCACCCACCCTATTTTAACAAGGATAAGCGCCACGACCGCAATCAGAAAGATTCTGTGTCTATACAAAAAACTACACATTTCTATCCTCAATCTGCCTCAACAATATTTCAATATATCACCCAATCGAAATTAAGGAAAATATATTAACCAATAATCATATTTTCTATTTTATTTCTGCATCCAGTAAGTCCGCCTTATGTATTATTTCCCATAATTTTGACTTCTTTGCCATTTCCAAATCTGCGATTTCATCTTCACTGGCATAATAACCACCCATATGCCATCTAATAGCTCTACGTTCATCATTACTAAGTGTAAGATTTAGCATCTCAAGTAGTTTAACAGAACGTATGCCATGCCCTTGTATATATGTGTTTCGGTGATGTAGATTTCCTTTGTCATCATAATATAGTTGGGAGGCTTTGCAAATGTCATGCAATAATGCACATAAAACGATACTGGATCTGTGCAATTCTTTTCCAAACGATAGTGCAATATTACATACATTTAAACTATGTTGCGCAAGCCCTCCTTTCCAACAGTGATGTCGCTTAAGAGACGATGGAACTATAAAAAAGCCACTTGAATAAAGATAATCTATTACAGATTCAATACCATCACGTTGTGTTGAGATAAGCAACCTTAGAATTTCCCTCCTGTTTATATCTATTTGTTTGTTTGACAACTCCATACTTTTATACTAAAACATAAATTCTGATTTTTATTCTTTACAATTCCTTATCATTCTCCTCCAACTCCCTTATTAATTCCGTTCCAAGACCAAGAGCATCGCCTATCGCCTATCCATACAGGCAACCAAGCATCCTGTCTCGGATTATTTCTTCTGACAGATCCATATTGATTAAAGAATATTATATAAAACCTCCAAAATATAACATACTCCACACAAGACACAAAATATAACTACAGCCACATAAAGCCTAATACAGAATAAAGTAATTCCTGAAAACTTAGAAAAATATTTTATGTCAGGTAAAATATATGCAATATAATTTGAAATTGACAACATGACAAAAAATAGAATCCAAATGAAACTGTGAAATAAATCATATCTCTGTGTTTCGATAATGGTTGTCCCACACTCATACTTATGATGAGGGGGACTAAAGATAAATTCAGCTGTTAATATAGCAAAAACTATCTCAATGAACCAAAATATCACTTTATCGGATTTTAATTTCATATTTCATCTCAAATTATACTACATAAAAGTTAAGGTTTCACTCATTATCATATAATCTCATTTAATCATCGATAACTTCAAAAGTTGGAGTCACAATATATTTGCGTATTTCCCTTGTATCTGCTTCAAATTTATCGTCGATATTATGCACATCAATTATACTTTCATATATATCATCCAACTACCTTTTTTATCTGAACCATATCTTTCGATATTAAGTATCTTTCTCAACTTTTTTAATTGATAATTCACTGCATTGTGATTAAGTCCCGTTTCAGTTGAAAGTTCCGCTATAGTAATGGTTGGGATTTCTATCATACTCTTAAGTAAAGATTTCTGAACATCAGTCAGTTCAATATTCTCGACAATTTCATTAAATGAATTTACAGTTGAATTTACACTTGAATTTACAGTTGAATTTACACTTGAATTTGTTCTTCTTAATTTTTCTTCCTTCATATTTATTTTTACAAGCGGAAGAGTCAACCATACCTCTTTGACATCTTCAAGTTCCTTAAGATCAGGACGCAAATATCCAAGAATATTCCATGCTGATAAAATTTTCTGACAATCTGCCTGAAATCACTATCAAACAGAATATTACGACTAACTTTCTGGCGATTGTTCAGAATATTGAAAAAGTCTGTCTCTATTTTATCCGGATCAGAAACCCCGGTAATCTCAAATCGGGATTCAATTGGACGCTCCTTGTGTTCTGTTATCCCAAGAAGCATAACACCTCCGCGTGTATTGGCAAAGGCTGAATAAGTCTCCCACACCGATCGAGGCAATGTATTTGAACACTTCTTTATCTCCACCGAAGCGCCCTCACCTTTATGAATCAGGTTATATATATCGTCAGGTGTTATAGTCATAAAAATATTTATATAATTTGGAATTATTGGTTGAATTTTCAACTGTCCAGGTTTCACTCACAATCTCACGCAACTTTCATTATTGCAAAAAATCAGCCCTACGAAATCAAGTGTGGAGAATATGATTGCCATAACTGTGTGAAACAGTATGCACCGTAAATTTATAACTTTATTTTATTTTACACAACTCCAACTCATATTTTTAATAACCTCAATGAAATACATACGGATACATTCCTATAACTTACTCTGCAAACAGAGACATGGAACTATCTCGTTCAAAAAATAATGGATAAGCGCCACGACCGTAATCAGAAAGATTCTGTGTCTATACAAAAACTACACATTTCTATTCTCAATTTGCCTCAACAATATTTCAATCGCCTTATCAGCAGCCAATTCATCAAGACCGCAAAATGGGTCTACAACTACCAATTTATCAACCTGAGACGAATTGAAGTTTTCCACACTTAAATCATCAATAATTACATAATTGCAATCTATTTTACATTCTTTCAGCCACTGTTCAATCTCATCCCCCCTATGAGAGCTGATATTAGGAGTTGTGTCAATAAGAAATCCCGGCATATTTCTATCATTCCACATTTCAAGCAGATCATCATACCCGTCAGTATATTTCCAGTCAGAGGTCACAACGATGTATGCTTTGGTAATATCAACGATCCTTTTCAGTTCTGATATACACATAGTATCGAACACCGGGCGACCGTTTTCATCACATTCCGGCAATCCGGCACTAACAAGACACATGTCATAATAGGCTGTATCCATCACCCCATCAAAATCAAGAAATATGATATTCACAACAAATATATTTTCTTACACCGACACTTTCCACATCGCCTCCATACTCAGCTATGGTCATTACTTTATTCAGAATCATGGCATCCCGACATCATCCTTCATTCTCAACAAACAATCAATAAATTGTCTGATCTTACAGTCATATACATCTACCTTATACAAGCCGGAAACATAAGATTCCGGAATGGTTGAAAATCCAAACTTGGCACCAAGAACCGAGCACGCCACAGCAGCATTTGTATCTGCGTCACCACCTTCGTTGACAATTGAAATTAGACCATTTATAAAATCTTTTGCATGGAAGTATGTCCACAATCCTGCTGCCAATGTCCTTAAGGTATAACCCATGGTTTGCCTATCGTCAAGCCTTAAATCTGACAAATGTCCATAATATGCAAGTTCAATCCATTCTTCTATCATAGGGTCATACATTCGCCCCAAATCCTTTAATTCATCAAGTGTCATTTCCCGTTGTTTCCATACTAGATTATTAATAAGACGAGAAACCACCACACAAGACCCCACACATCTTGGATCATAATGAGTAATCTACAAATATCTTCTATATCCATATTCTTTATATTTCTCGGCAAACCCACAACAGAAGTTCTCATCAAACCTCCATTTGCGGCACTTTGACAACGGCTCGATTCCCAAACCACCTTTGAAGCATAAATCGGATCCTTGACATAGTCACCAATGTATAAGAGATTATACATATGTCGCCCTATCCCCTTTGGATCTCCATTAAACCACTCTTTAAAATTCAAAGCTATTTTGTTAATATCAAAATGCCCGTTCTCAAATCCATCAAGGATACAAAGCATCATGTCTGTATCATCTGTCCACGAGCCGGACTTCCACAAATTAGAATTGGCATTCCCAACAATCTGGCTATAAGCGGACAATCCTTGTGGATAATACTTTGACACTTCCGACTTTCTCATAAATTCCGTTCCAAGACCAAGAGCATCGCCTATCGCCTGTCCATACAGGCAACCAAGCATCCTGTCTCGGATTATTTCTTCTGACAGATCCATATTGATTAAAGAATATTATATAAATACTTCGGTTATTTTTGAGGACAAGAGTAATTGTTGAACAGAAAAACTGAAATGATGTCATTAAACAAAAGGACAGAAGTACATAAATATACTTAAACTTTATATTTATTAAACTACCACCCTTATGTTATATTAATCTTATGTCCTTTTGTCCTTATGTTTATCTAAACCCTTCTGTTGATTTTCAATTTTCATACAGCTTGCCGTAATAATACAACATATTGGTTATATCTGAATTCTGAGAAGAATATGACCAGTCGAAAGTTGCACCAGAAGCATTATTCAAAATACTGTCTAAACTGTTCGCCACATTTATCACCGAACCAAGTGTTTCAGCGTCCATTCCTTCGTTTTCCAAAGATTCTTTCAGCAGTTCTACACTTGATTCTTCACTGAAAACATTCAACAAAAGTGACTTCAGCACTTATCATATATTTTGGCATTAAGTTCAAGACGACTCCAATCATTTCGTACGGTTTCCTCTATATAGATTTAGATCATGATTCATATTCTATCCACATATTATGTAATTCCTCATCAGTCACTTCCGGATAACCATATTTTTCAATCAACTCCACTTCTGATATTTCTTTATCGAAATCATCTCCCATCATAAGAACTAATATTCTTTTTATCTTATCAAGAAGCTCTTTTTGTGAAGACAGTATATTTCTTGAAATATAACTACAGGTTTCACCGACACTGTGACTACACTCCACCATATTATGGAAAGGATCATTTATACGGCAAAGGGAAACATATATAAACAGGAGGTAACTAAAGAAATGCCCAACAGAATAACCGGAATCGTAATTTAAGTTCTCTTCTTCAGAAAAATCAAAAAATTTCTGTGCGTCAATAATCCGAGAGATCATTTTATCGGAAGCCTCTATGTTTTCATTATCAGATATCAAAGAAAACAACTCTTTCTGTTTGTCTTCCGACATCTTGCCTATTAGTCCTCTTCCTCTCGGCATCCAACACCTGCCATAAGCACTTAACACGGAATCAAGTCGCTCTTTCAATAGATTATGGTAGTCATTATCCTTTATACGTTCAATTTGGACATGACCATGAAATTGAATGTTCGCTAAACATTCAATATAATCGATAACTAAATCGACATTCCACACCCTACTAAATTTCTCTCTCAAAGAATTATCCATAATTTTTATTTAATTATTTGATTGCAATAGAATTATATTACGGTTTTACCATTCTCATACGCTATCGCTTAATCATCAATATCTTCAAAAGTCGGATCCACAATATATGTATGTATTTCTCTCGTACCTAATTCAGATTTATCGTCGATATTATGGACTTCAACCTTACCTTTCGGACCCGGCGTTAGAATTTCATATCCGCTTCGCCTCATATCCCTTTCTGTACTTATCGGATGTATGAGATAGCACCATTTGCCGTTTCGATATGTATACACACAATATGACCTCCATTGGCTGGTGCTACCTGAAGGAAGGTACCCCCATTCATCAGTACCATTCCCATCAAGGTCCCCCTCATACACCAATCCCGAAGGTTGATACAAGGGCACATCCGGCAACCGTTTATTATTCGAACGAGCCACCACCAACATTTCATACTGCATTTCCAACCATTTCTCCATAGACCAATCCAATTCGTCAGGATACAAATTATCCATATAAATTGTATCCACACTGTTACCCGTAAAGTTACCTACAATGAATTGCTCTTCTTTATGTCCTTTTACATTGTTCCAATATCCATCAGGATCCAATGGATCGAAAGAGTCTTTAAAGGGTAAAAATATGCGATTATACAGGAGGTTATTCTCAGATTCAGATACCTCATGGTTGAATTTCATCGGCTTGTTCTGAAATACGTCAATAAACATCTTGACGCGGGCTAAATATTCCCGAAGTGTGTTTTTGATTCGGTTACGACGTATCGGAGACGGTTCAGCATTGAAACCTATGGCATGAAGTCCATATTTATCAGCAAGATAAATAGCACGCTCGTTATGATACCTTTGTGAAATAATAGTCAGCGTGTCAAGGCGATAGATCTCCTTTGCTTTAGCAATAGAATTGATTGTCCTTGTTCCGTCATAATCAAGAATAATCCTGTCTGCGGCGATACCTCTGCTAACCAAAGAATCACGAATAGCCTTGGGTTCGTCACAACCGTTTTTAACGGTTTGTGTATAATCCCCGCCACTCGCTATTATCAAATCCACTTTACCGGACCTAAACAATTCTTCTGCAGCTTTTATCCTATTCTCAAAATAAAAGTTGTGTGCCCCACCGGGAGTAATCGGAGAAGTCGCCAGCAATAGCCCCACACGATTATGGGGTATGGAATCAACCGAGTCATACGTCCGACCTTCGGCATTGCTAACAACCGATGCATAACAGATTGCAATTATACCAATGATAACCAACACGCAGGAGCTTACCAATATTACAATTCGTTTAATGATGAGCTTATTCATCTCTATACTTTGCTAATTTAACATGTTCCAAATCAAGAGAATCAACCATAATACCGGTTTCATCAAATACTTGTAGGAAAGTATAACGTCCGGCAATTTCAGGGTCAGAGACATAACGATATGACTGGAATATCATATAACCCTCTTCTGAAGTACTCCCGACATACCCTTGATTCGCCGGTACATACCATGCTTTCCTTGTTGGGACATCGATGAAATATGAAAATTCATTTCGCATATCCGGGCAACCTTCAACAATTAACTGAAGAGGATTATTATTATAAATTTTCACTCTCGTCGTTACAAGAATCGAGTCTATCGGAAGAGGATAAAATCTGTCTCCATCCCCCATATACCAGCAATGCCAGTCGGGTCTGATAGTTTGATAGAGTTTAGTTTCCTGTTCAGTGGTTTTATTCTTTATCCATATTGCAACCTCAGGGATGTCGTATTCATCCTTGGCGGAATCAACCACTTGATATAAAATAGCCACGCTGTCATTTTCAGCTACGATACTCTTGTCTGTTGTTATCTTTTTGTCCTCTTGCTGACAGCTGTATATTATCATGGACATAACAATGACCAAAATTGTAAAAATCTTATTCATTTTGATATAATTTGGAAATCAAGGGAATCTATTTCGAGGCTGTCGGCTTTGTGCTGCCAGACTTTATTACCGGGTTCAATGCGTCGCATTTCAGACACAGCTTCAGGATAATTCAAAATGGCGGCATGACGCATTACTTCAATCGCTTTTTCACGATTTACCTCCGTACCGATCCCGGCGGAATAACACATGGCAAGATGCCAGCCTGCGCTTGGTGCGCCCAATCTATATGCCGTTGAGAGATATTTGAATGCTTCCTCTCCATTACCTTGATTCAAGCAAGCAGACCCACAGAAAAGCGCAGCTTGCGCATTTCCCCCATCAGCCGCTTTAGAAAGATAGAAGATGGCTTCACTTTCATCTTCGTAGTAAAGACGCATTCCCTTTGTGGCAAGAGCCACAGGATCATTTATAGCAATCCCTTTTTCAAGCCAATAATTCAATCTCTCTGAATACAATTTTGTCTGCTCTGCATCATTTTTGTTCGACAGATTTATGTCATCAACCGGCAATTCATTGCCATACGCATCATAGGCTTCTTCGACCTCCACATACTGAATAGAATTTTCATCATAAAACTCAATCAGCCGGTGCATTGCGGCAGTGTCTCCTTGCTCCGCAAGGCTTTCCCATTTTGCTATTTGCCTATTGTTATCAGTTACGTTTATTTTTGATTGAGCATAAATAGCTGCTCCAGCGATCAAAGCCAAGGCAATTGTCGTACTAACTATTTTCTTCATGTCGGCATATTTTAATTTATAATGGCGTTGAATTTGTTAATAACCTTTTTCATTTCATCCGGAAGACGATTCAGGCACTCGTTTAGAATATGCGATGGAATTTCACCATAGAAAGCGGCTGCAATGCCGCCCGTGATGGCACCCATAGTATCGGCATCGCCTCCGAAAGCAACAGCCTTCCTTATCGCTGATTCATAATCATCGCTTTCGAGAAAAGCAATAATTGATTGGGGAACCGATTCCTGACAACTTACTTCAAACCTATATAAAGGTTGGATATCATCATATTTCCGATGGAGGTCGTAAGCAAAGGTGTTTTCAATCATGTTTTTTATCTCATCTTTGTTTTTACCTGTGAAAGCGAGATGTATTGCAAGCGCCGTAGCCTGTGCTCCCTTTACGCCTTCGGGATGGTTATGCGTGACCTCTGCGGATTTTCTTGCCAAATCCATCACCTCATCCAAAGATTTGGCATAGGCTCCCACGGCACTTACTCACATAGCAGAACCATTTCCCCAACTGTTGTATGGTTCCATTGTGTCAGAATATATCCAACTTCTAAACATTCCTCCATAACCGGCTCTCGGGTATTTACGGCACCAATACTGAAGCCGTCCCTCAAACGGCTCTTGGTGTATCAATGCATCGGCTACACCTATAGAACATACCGTATCGTCCGTAAACTTACTTCCGTCAGTAAACAGTTTGAAATTATAGTTTTTGGTTGAGGCAAATTCATACCAAGAACCGATAATATCCCCGCAAATGGCACCTAAAAGCACTAATTTTGCAGAGGCAATATTTTTCCCTACTTTTTGCGAATTGAAAAGCCGCTGGATTAACAATGATAAATTCATACTTTATTTATGATTAAATGATTGTGTGATACTGATAAAGCCTTTCACTCCAAAGCATGCTGCCAGTGAGCCATACAGGAAATACATTCCGGCAACCGCCCCTGTTTCGAGATTTGTTTGAGAAAGCATTATTAAGACACCGAGAATGATGTAGTGCAATCCAAGCAACGACGCTAAGGATGCCATGACTACGGAAAAAACTTTGAATGCTTTGAAGTATTTTGGTTGTGGTGGGAATATATCTTGGTATGAAACCCCATTACGCGCATCGTAATACGAAGCATAATCAAGTTTGTATGTATCATCGGCAATCTCCTTGCATTGCTCAGATGTCGGATTGGATTTTAAGTCTACTTTTGCACGGGTAAGGGAGATGCTTCGAGAGATTGCCTTGTATGTAAAGAATCCAAAAATGACCAATACTATCCAATTGGTCATCTCGCCCTTGAAGATAGCAAGTGCAATTACAATTGTTGTAATTATAAAATAGATTGACGTAACAATCTCGATTTTGGACTCCCGTGAAAGCCGTTTCATAAAAGCGGACACATTACCGGTATAGACTTCTTCAAGTATCGGGGCTACCTGCGAAGCTCTTTCATAAGTCAGGGTGTCGGGCATGATACGGTTGAGTAGCCAAGACAGCCCCCAGACAATAGCAAGTGCCACGATAAAGGCATTGTTGTCGATAAAGCTATTGTTAAACAGTCCGAGTATTGGATATATCAGAATCCAAAGGACAAAATAGAAGCTTGTTTTCATGATGATTACTGATTATTTGTTGTGAAACCTACAGGGCGCCGATTCTTCTGCAGCTTTTATCTCAAATTTTCCTTCCATTCTCATAATAGTATCCCGGGGTATGAACAATTCTCAATCTCGGCATTGGCTTCCTCCAAGGACATACCAACATCTTCAATCTCCATCCAAAGCTTACCTCTGCCATCTCCTTTATCACCATTAGCAAAATCATCCCCAACAGCATAGACCGGCATACCGCTTGCGGCAACTAACAATGCTGCAATCAGCGGACTCGGCTTCAATATTCTCCCAACAATCAATTTTCTCATGATGTTATATCTTTTTATTGAAGTTGTTTCGACTTTTTTCTTTTTCAAGATTTCGTCAGATTTTCGAGGCGATTTTGAAACTTGAAGAGGGAGTTTAGCGGGCTAAACGACCGATGAAAGGTTCAAAAGCGACCGAAAAGATGGGGGAAGATTGGGAAAGAGGTCTTTTAAAGGTAAAAGGCCAAAAGAGAATCAATCTCCGTAAAAAAGTGGAAACAACTTCTAAATATACCACTCCCCCCTCAAAGGTAAACGGAAATATTTAAATTTTTACAAAAATATTTCAGAAAAAAAGACCGGAGATCCAATGCCTCATATTAAATCCCCGGTCTTAATTATAATATCCGACTGAAATCACAAATCACCTAATGCCCAAATCAAACTAATCCTCCCGGCTATAAGCCATTTTGAAAAGTTCAGGAAAATCCTTTGCCCATCCTGAATATTATTCAATAGTCACTTCCCTCTCTATATAATATGTTTATGTTAGAGTTTCAGTTTTCTTGCTTGTTTTTAGCCATTTCAAATGCTTGTTCAAATAATTTTGGGAAGTCCGTTGTCCACCAACTTTCCTCGGTCTCCAATCGGATAATTTCACCATCAGAATTGGATATCAAAAGAATCGGCTTGTATTCGTTATAATAACTATTGCGGTACTTAGTAAAATCAAGTCCAATCACATTCATCAATTCCGAAATGGGGAATTTGTCAATTAGATTCAAATTTTTATCAAACATCCCAAGCAATTTTGCACTTGTATTTACAAAACTTCCACATTTCCATTTATACTCTCCTATCACCATTAAATAGTCAAATGACTGTAGGTCACAAAGAGATAATCCTTGATTAAGACTTATCTTATCATTTGAGACAAGTATATAGCTCCATGGAGCCTCAACTCCATTAATTTCACTGACAGCAGTTAACAGTTCCTTGAACTTTCTCAAATTTGTTATGTCCATACGTTACGGAATTATTATAATGTTTCAATATCTCAGGTTAGAATCTTACGTATCAAACCACTTTATACTCTTTATATAAATTGTCGTTTAATACGAATCAAGGGTGATATCCAAAAATGGAGTCATTCCATCCGAATCTATATCGACAGAGATAACATCCATGTCAAATACCTTCATTGACCTTTCTATAGATCTCTTATGACCATCCAAAAAGGATCCATACACTGCTATGGATTCTATTTCTCCATTTATTCCCGGATAGAATGTCCATAGATTTACCAAATTCCCATTTAAAGAAATTTCCAAAGCATGTGCGCCAGATTGAGGATTAAAGAGATACGACTTTATCGCATATCTTGAAAACTGAGGATGTAATCTGAAGCCACGTTCGATGTTATTTATACGACGCATGCTGTCTTGATTGAGTTGAGAATGCCTAAACATATTCTGACAATTTATTTATTAGTAAACAACTTCCAAATATTACCTACTACAGAGTCAAACTTGTTATTGATTCGAGTCTGACGTTCATCCATCCCTTTACATACATTGTTGGATTGATTTCTATGATATTCCTCATAAGATATTTCCTCAATCCCATTCTTAGTCATCGGAACATATATCCCTTCCTTGATTTTTACTACATAAGCAGTATTAGTACGTTTTACCACTTCCCCAACCATTCCATTTTGTGGGTAAAAGTTATACTTAGCCCATTCCTCCTTATTGGCATATACTCCATTAACACTCTCCATGGTAGTTGAGAAGCATTCTCCTTTGTCTACAATTTTAACATACATGATTTACCCGATTTTAGGTTAATACTATTTTGGCACTCAAAAAGGATATAAAAAGAAAGCGTGAGAGCCGTACTTGTTGCTCGTCCCGCTTGTTGAGGCCCTGGAATTGCCCATCTCAGTTGAACGAGCAAACATGCAGAAGCCTCACGCAGAATATGATATGAGTCAACAGCCAACGCTCACACGTTTGCCGTCGACAGAATATGCATATCCACAAGGCATCTACTGTTTGCTACATTCCTGACTGAGATTGAAGTTTTCCAGGTTTCAACAAGCCAAGAAAGAGCGTCAGTAAACGCTTTCCATTATGTCTGCCGACCCTCCCGCATTGCCCTGACCGGGCTTCTGCGAGGCGGTCTGCACCGCAAATTTATAACTTAATTTTCATTCCCACAACCCCAAATCCCAATTTTTTAACAAGCCAAAATAATTATATCCCACACATCAAGACGTATTTGGAACTTATTGCAAATTTTCAATAAGTTCTATCCCCGAATATCCTTGATTAATCAAAATCCACACTTTACATATCTTGCATATCAAGACCTTTGGTCTCTATATCATAGCCATTGAAAAGGTGTACGGTTGTGAGCATCACCTTTACTTTCTCTTCCAAAACAGACAAATCTATGTTTTTCCTGTTTCTCTTTATTTCATAAACTTCCACCTTATTGTCAAATTCATTGGCAGCTATCATATCTATCTCGTTTTCTCCCTTGCGATTCCACCATCGTCCAATTAGCGTATACTTTTCGCTCTCAATCGCTTTTTCTCTAAAATATCTTTCAAGAATAGCTCCTGAAAATGTAGGGTAATCTCTTTTTATCAAGGTGCGCAACTGCTTATATCCTCCAATTTCGAGAATATGAGTATATTTGAAAATAAACCGGAACCAGAAAGTAAAGAAATTATCGTTGATGACATACACCGCATTCTTGCTTAAGGCTTTTGCACCTATCGGAATTTGTTTTACAATGATGCCATAATCATCCTCAAGTCTAGTCAGATACCCGCCTATGGGCTTCCCTATAATCGATTCTATTTCTCTGCGTCGCGTTTTGCCAGATGCTATGGCTGACAATATTGAAAAATATATGTCATAATCCTTCCCAAATTCTTCAATAAGTATTGAACGTCCCTCATTGATAAATATGGAGTCCGAACTTATCATGCTCTCGACCATTGTGTCAAGTGTCATTGCATTGTCATCCATCAGTAGCTCTACATACTTTGCAACACCACCTGTAAATGTATATAAGGCGAGAAGGTCTTCTTTTGTATATCCCGGATGGTAAACGTCGAGTATTTCTTTCAATACCGACGGCTTGAACGCATGAATCGTCATGAACCGGTTCTGTCGGTTATACAAAGGCTCCTTTTTATCACGGAATATTTTTGTCATCATTGAATAAACGGAACCACACACTACAAAGTTAATTCTCGATTCAGAATGATTGAGGTCCCATATTTTCTGTATGTCGCTGAATACTGCCGGATTGACGCGCACAAAATTCTGGAATTCGTCTATAAACAGTGTAAAACTCTGGTGTTTTGACAGCTGCAGCAGATAATCAAACAACTCCGCAAATCCTGACGGCATACCTCCTAATTTCACACCTAATTTCTCCTCTACTTCATTTCGGAACTCTTCGCATAAAAGACTTTCAGCTTTTCTGCCAACAAAAAAATAAAGAAATGGCTTGTCCTCGTACGCTTTAAGTACAAGTGATGTCTTCCCAATCCGGCGACGTCCTGTAAGGACGGTGAATTGGGCATTATTCTCTGCATTGTTCCTAATCTTACGCAGAATCGCGATTTCCTCTTTCCTATCAAAGAATTTCATATGCCTTCTCTTAAATAACAACAGCTGTTTCCGCAACCACGGTTTCTATTTGTAAAAATACATCATTTATTTCATATACTAACAATTTCAACCTTACTTTGATAAGCTTCTCCCATGATTTACCTTGGAAAACAGAGTCGCGGAGCTGTCCGGTTCAAAAGCGCAGCTTTTGTCTGCGTTAAAGTATCTTCGAAATATTAGGCATTGAAAATTAGCGCCATATTATTTCAGATAGCGCAACCACCCTGCCTATCTATAATGCGCCCAATTAATCTATGATGAGCACAATTAATTTATAATGCGCTTAATTAAAGAAGGAGCCGATCCGAAAAAATCCGGACCGGCTCCTTTTTTCAAATGTTATAAGTCGTATGTTCTCACAAAACTCCAATCAATCAACAATTACTAATTTAAGTTTCGCAAGCTCACTTAAGGTTTGGAGGTTAAGGGGTTAAAGGGTTATATCTATAGATAATATATAACGAAACCGGATATCTTTCCACAATTGGAGATTAACCTTTTAACCTTATAACCCTCAACTTTCACTTGCGAAAGTTGAATTGCTAATTGCTCAGACGAGCTCTTCTTCCATTACGTCTTCAAGAGAAACAGGGATGTCTTTGTTGACATTCTTTGATCCTATCAGAGCGTAGTAGAAGATGTAGACGAGCATAGCGAATACGAGCCAGTAGCTTGCCACATAGCTTACAGAGCGACCGATCCAGTCCTGGATGAAAGGCATGATACCGCCACCCACTACCATTGTCATGAAAAGACCGGATGCCTTGGGAGTATATTTGCCGAGACCTTCTGTTGCGAGGTTGAAGATACCGCCCCACATCACTGATGTGCAGAGACCGCAAAGGAAGAGGAAGAGGGTCTTCATGGGCACCTCTCCACTGGTGATATTGAGAGCTTCAATACCCGGAGACTTGAATGTGATATCCTCAGGAAGAAGAATTGCGATAAGTACGAGAACGATAGCGACACCCGATGCTGTAAGCAACTGAGCGCGGCTTGAAACCTTACCGCTGATTGCAGAACTTACAGAACGTCCGATAAGCATCATGAGCCAGTAGAGTGCGGCAAGTGAACCTGCAACGGCTGCTGCACCTTCAAACGGTTCACGGCTGATCCATGCGTTCATCTCACCCGGAATACCGATCTCGATACCTACATAGAAGAAGATTGCGATGATGCCGAGTGTGCAGTGGCGGAATGAAAGCGGGCTGTGCTCATATTTAACCTTGCTGAGGTTAGCCTGAGGCTCTTGAATCTTAACGAAGGAGATAATGATGAATGCAAGCACGAAAATCACGATACCTGTGATCACGAGCGGTGCAACGGAAGCCATTGTAGTCTCCTTTGTGAGAGTGCCGACAAGCACACCCACGAACATCGGTGTCAAAGTGCCTGAAAGAGAGTTGAGCGCACCACCGGTCTGAATAAGCTGGTTACCTTTGTTACCGCCGCCGCCGAGAAGGTTGAGCATCGGGTTAACCACGGTGTTGAGCATACATACGCAGACACCGCAGACAAGGGCACCGAGAAGGTAGATGAAAAGATTGAGAGTGGTAGGATTCTCACCACCGATCACGATAACGTTGTCGCCGACAACGCTTGAAAGTAGCTGGATGCCAAGACCGATCGCACCTACAGCGAGGGCTATAAGGGCGGTTTTCTTATATCCGTAGCGGATAAGCATGTTGCCTGCCGGAATACCCATGAAGAGGTAAGCCGTAAAGTTCATAAGGTTACCTGCCATACCTGCCCATTCATATCTGAAGCCCCAGATATTGCCGAAAGGAGCCGCCATGTTGGTCACGAAAGAGATCATCGCGAAGATGAAGAACATCGTAACAATCGCTACAACAGGACGTTTTTGAGATGTTTGTGTCATTTTAGCTGATTTTAAAGTTGTTATTGTATTAGATATTTGATTCGCTTTTAAAAAGCTGAGTAATTGTCAGTAGTAACCGGAACTGATGTCAATATTGTCTTTCTCCGAATATTCTCGTTCCAATCCTTACGATATTTGCACCTTCCTCAACCGCTATTTGCCAGTCGCCGCTCATTCCCATGGATAGTCTATCAAATCCTCGGAGTCCAAGGGTGGAGTCGTTGGCTATACGGTTGAACACAGCGGCAATATTCTTGAAATCCTCTCTCACACGGATGAGGTCATCTGTGTTGGAAGCCATTCCCATGATGCCGCAGATATGGGTATTAGTCAAGGTCTCAAATTTCTTGTCCGTAAAAAACTGAAGAAGCTCCTCCGGATAAAACCCGAATTTGGTCTCCTCCTTTGCAACATGCACTTGCATCAAGACATTTGTGACAACCCCTGCTTTCTCCGACTCCTTATCGATCAGTCGAAGCAGCCTCTCGGAATCGACACTCTCTATCAACGATGTTTTGCCGATAAGCTGTTTGACCTTATTCGTCTGGAGATGCCCGATGAAATGCCACCTTATATCTTGAGGAAGCTCTTTTTCCTTCTCCAAAAGCTCCTGGACACGGCTTTCTCCAAAACACCTTTGACCTGCCTCATAAGCCGCCATCACAGCTTCGGCAGGATGAAATTTGGAAACAGCCACAAGTTCCACTCCTGCGGGAATCTCTGCACGTACCTCCTTTATATTACAAGCTACATTCATGATTATTCGGCAGGAGAAGATGATTTTTCTGAAGAAAGATCAAGAGGATAGACATCCATAAGAGGGGTTTCCACAATAGAGGCGATATCGTAGTCAGCCATTGTCCCTTTCATCCCCTCCTTAAAGCGGGCAAGTGCTCCTTCAAGATCGCATGCCTGTGTCAGGATAAACGATGCCGATTTTTTCTCAACCCCGCTTTTCTCATCCAAGGTGATGAAATTCACTTTCACCATATAATATTTGTCGGCGGTGTCATCAAAAAAGATCTCCGATACTTTCGTCTTTTTGACAGCCGATATAGAAAATTCTCCTGAGATAAACGGAGTCATCTCTTCTATTATGCGAGCCTCCGCCTCGGTAAAAGTCAAGGCATCGACAAGATAGGGTTCATTCACTTTTTTTACGGTGCCGTTTTCCATCATTTTGTCGTAACGCACCTTGCATTCAAACCATAGTGCCATGGTATATCTATTGCTTTATTTTTTAGGGTTATGATGACGTCAAGCTCCCATAAGGGAAGCTATAAGTTTATAATCAATCATTTGGGAACATTCCGACGTAATCCGCCAATGGGATACGGGGAGCGTATTGCCACTGAATTATATAAACTAATCGCAAAGATAATCATTTTTCGCATACCATGAATAATAATTTTTCTGCTTTAACGCAATATTGTCCTAAACGTTTTGGGCAAAAATAAAAATAGGAAGTAGTTACTAAGGCAAAAAATGACTACCTTAGTAG
>CAMTMX010000032.1 GCA_947073495.1 uncultured Porphyromonadaceae bacterium | reverse complement strand
ATAAAAAGATTTTTTGACCTGAGCGGAATTGACCCAAACAAGACTTTAAATGCTAAACTTGTCAAAGAACTCTTTGGATTGGCGGTAGATGCCGCTTAGCCTATGAATAATTTTTTAACGAACTATTGATAAAGGATTTATAATAGATCCATAATTTATATTTATAATTGAGGAGCATATTCGACTACATGTACAGCAGAAGAATCATAGCGAACCAAAGGACGTGGTCAAAAATTGGATGAGGGTTAAAAATACTCTTGAATATCTGAGGCTATGGGAATCCCTAAACAATCCAATTTTAATGCGAACATCAGAATTATGATACAGCCATTTTGTCTCATTGTTGCCCAATCCGATGAAATTGATTATCTTTACATCGATAAAACAAAACCCGATAGCTTGATATACAGGGGCTACCGGGATTCAACACTGCAGATGTAGTGTTTTTTATCTTAAAACAAAACTCTCTCCCCAAAAGATTCTGGTTTTCTGATGAAATACGCATATTTTGAGAAATAATGTCCTCACAAAGGATGGGGGTATCAAAATTCTCTCTTCATGTTTCAAAATCGCATAGAAAATCTGACTGAATCTTGAAAAAGAAAAAATCGAAATAACTTAGATTGATTATGGCTAAGAGTGAATATATCGAAAAGAATAGAGCGTGGTTGGCTCAAAAGGCACTGGAAACTGGTGTAAATCCTCTTGACAAGGGTATATATTATAAATCTCTTAAAAAGGGGAGTGGCGCTTCTCCGAATAGAGGTAGCGTGGTTACCGTTCACTATACAGGAAAAACAATCAATGGCAAAACTTTCGACAGCAGTCGTGGGGGCGTTGCACCGGCATTCCGCCTGCGCGACTTGATTCCCGGATGGATCATAGCCCTGCAACAAATGAAGGTGGGTGACAAATGGGAGGTATATATTCCGGCAGAACAGGCATACGGCAAATTCAACCAACCGGGTATTCCCGGTGGCTCAACACTTATTTTCGAGATCGAACTGATAGGTGTCGCATAAAACTAAACGGTTTTCTTGATTCAAGATAAGAGAGATCCGTTTGATTTCGATATGCTTCCCTTTCGAAGGATATGTTGTAATAGGCTTTGGTTGAAAATCCATATTGAAACAGTCTCACAACCCATTCTGCAATATAAAACAGATAAAAAAACAAATAAGCCATTTCCTTCATCTGTGCAGTGTGGATCTTTTCATGATTGATGATCACACGGTTGCAGGGACCCTTGGCAAACAAAACTCCGAAAAGGTTGATAGCATAAAAATTCCTGCCGAAAGGTAATATTTTATTATAAATAATCTTCATTTATTATCAGAACGCACAACTGACATAAAACGCACCTTGACTGATAGATTATTTTTATGTAAATTTGCATTATGGCACAAGAGCAGTCAAACATAAAAGATCGTCAGCGCACTTCCATGAGAGTGCCCAGAAAATACACAGTGTTCATACATAATGACGATTTCACCACAATGGAATTTGTGGTGATGGTTCTAACTACCGTTTTTCATAAAAGTATAGAAGAAGCGGAACAACTTATGCTTCAGGTGCATCATTCCGATAAAGCGCCTGTCGGTTCGTATAGCTACGATGTTGCAATGACTAAAGCTTCGCGTGCAACCGAGATGGCTCGTGCAGAAGGATTCCCTCTCCGGCTTACGGTAGTCGAAGAATAATCAACTCTCTCAAAATTCTTAAATGGAACAGCAAATTTATTATTCTCAAGAAATAAACCTCGCATTCAAAACTATGTTTGAAATGGCGGAGGAAAACCGTAACGAATTTACCACTCCCGAACATTTCCTGCTTGCTCTTACAAAACAAGATCCGTTTTATCAGTCTCTTCAGATGTGTGGGGCTTCTGTCAGGGAGCTAAGAAAAGCACTATTCGATTATATAGATTCCCTTGATAAGCTTCCCGAGCAATCAAAATTTTCTTCCGACACATCTGTGCAACTGAGACAGATGCTTGAGATTGCAGCCAATGCCGTGATCAATTCCGGCAAGGAGTATATGGAAGTGCCGCATGCCGTGAAAGGTCTTCTCTCATTGCAGGATTCCCTTGCTTCCTATCTTCTGTTTTCGGCAATCTCAGGCGACGAAGGGGCATTTATGAGTGAGCTTGTAAACAAATACCAGATGATCGACAACTCTCCCAATTTCCTCGAAGATGAAATTTTTAGCGGAGAACTTCCCGACAACGACGGTGAACAGTGGAAGTCGCTTGTTGTCTGCATTAATGACAATCTGGATAACCGTAACCCATTGATAGGAAGAAAGAACGAATTGGAGCATACCATAAGGGTATTGTGCCGAAAAGATAAGAACAATGTGCTTCATGTCGGAGAGCCGGGAGTAGGCAAAACAGCGCTTGTATATGGTCTTGCAGATATGATTAATAAGGAATTGGTGCCTGATTCACTTATCGGTTCCAGGATTTATCAGCTTGATCTCGGCACATTGCTTGCAGGAACGCAGTTTCGGGGAGATTTTGAAAAACGCCTTAAGATGATTATGGATGGTGTTAGCCGTGAAAACAATCCTATTGTATACATCGATGAGATCCATAGCCTTGTAGGAGCGGGCGCAACAAGTGAGAGTGCGATGGATGCTTCAAATATGCTCAAGCCATATCTTGAAGCCGGGAAGATAAGGTTTATCGGTTCCACTACCTATGATGAATACAAGCGTCATTTTGCAAAGAGTAAGGGGCTTGTACGTCGCTTCCGGCAGATCGACATAGCCGAGCCTTCCATTGAAGAGACCATTGAAATAATCAGACAACTTAAAAAGAATTACGAAAAATTTCATGGAGTATATTATGCAGACAAGGCTATAGAATTTGCCGTTAAAGGAAGTGCCCGACATATTTCGGATAGATTCCTCCCTGACAAGGCGATAGATCTTATCGACGAGGCAGGTGCATATCGCAGGATGCACCGGTTGCATCAACGCCGACAGACTGTGGATGTGAATCTAATTGCCGAAGTGCTTTCGAAGATTTGCAAAGTAGATTCTTTGTCTGTTAAGGAAGATGATACCGAACGCCTTGAAACTCTTCAACCGCGAATCAGTTCACAGATTTTCGGACAGGATGAGGCTGTCCGTCAGGTCTCCGAGGCAGTTCAGATGGCAAAAGCTGGACTCACTGAAGAGTCAAAGCCTCTTGCGTCTCTTCTATTTGTGGGACCGACCGGAGTCGGCAAGACTGAAGTGGCGAAAGTGCTTGCCAATGAGCTTGGCATTGAACTGGTAAGGTTTGACATGAGTGAGTTTACTGAGAAACATGCCGTGGCAAAGCTCATAGGTTCCCCTGCCGGTTATGTGGGATATGAAGATGGAGGTCAGCTCACTGACGCTGTCCGGAAAACCCCTAATTGTGTTCTCTTGCTTGATGAAATAGAGAAGGCTCATCCCGACATATACAACATCTTGTTGCAAGTGATGGACTACGCCCGGCTTACCGACAATAAGGGTAATCATGCTGATTTCAGGAATGTGATATTGATTATGACCTCTAACGCGGGAGCCCAGTTTGCTTCTCATGCAAAGGTTGGTTTCGGAAACAACACTACTTCAGGGGAGGCTATGATGCGTCAGGTGAAGAAAACATTTAAACCTGAGTTTATAAACAGACTCTCCGGCACAGTAGTATTCAACGATATGAGCCGGGAGATGGCATCACTGATTCTTGAAAAGAAATTAAATAAACTTCGCGATCAATTGGCAGTAAAGAAAGTGTCACTGGTTCTTTCTGAATCTGCAAAAGATTATATTTTGAAAGAGGGATTTACCAATGAATATGGTGCCCGTGAACTTGACCGTGTGATCGCTTCCGGATTAAAGCCGCTCCTTATGCGTGAAATTCTTTTCGGATCTTTGAAAAAGGGTGGGATGGCTACGATTGATGTAAAAGATGGAAAATTAGTGATGCTATGATATTTGCTCTTGATGATGAAATTGCTTTTCCGGATCCTCGGCTCGGTGAACCGGATGGTCTCTTTGCGATCGGGGGTGATTTAAGCATTGACAGATTGCTGCTTGCCTATAGCTATGGTATTTTCCCGTGGTATTCTTTCCGCGATAGCGACGAGCCTTATTGGTATTGTCCGATGCAGCGGTTTGTCATTTTCCCGGAAGAGATTCATATATCACATTCGATGCGTTCGCTTATCAACAGGCAACGTTATCGACTGAGCATAAATGAAGATTTCGAAGGAGTGATTACAAATTGCGGCAAACTCCGTGAAGATCAGGAAGGCGCATGGTTAGGTGAAGAGATTGTCAAGGCGTATACCGCTATGTATGAACAAGGTTTCGCTGCAAGTGTGGAAGTATGGGATGGTGAGAATCTTGTGGGCGGATTATATGGAGTCTGCATTGGCAATTCCTTTTTCGGGGAAAGTATGTTTTCTCTCGTGCCGAGTGCAAGCAAACTCGCATTGATACACCTTGCCAAAGTGCTTTCCAAAAACGGAGGCAGACTGATCGATTGCCAGTTTGAAACCCCACACCTCAAAAGCATGGGAGGGAGATACATCCCCTACGACGAATACCTCTCCATCATCCACGACGAGTTTTGTTAGATATAATGAATCTTTATTGTTGACAAGGAGATTACAAAGCTACGGCAATTTTACGTATGGAAGAAAGGCGTTCCATAAATGTAACGTCTGATTTTGCAACCTGCATATTATAATCGTTTTGAAGATTAAGCAATAAATCAGCAGGAATATTCAAGGCTGCCTCCAATATTAAAGCCATTTCTGTATTAATCCCTCTTTTCCCCTTTATTATTTCATTGAGAAGAGAAGGCTTTACCCCGATACTTTCAGCAAGCTTGGCTTGAGTAAGATTTCTCTCCTCTAGTTCATCTTTTATCAGTTCTCCCGGATGGGTAGGTTCAAAAGGGGTTAGATTATTGGCAATCATATCCGGGGCAATATTTTTTAATGTAGTCATATCAGTCGTAATGGTTTGAGAGTTCAACAATATTACAGATAGTCAAAATAGGTTCTTCATCAGTTTCTCGCATAGTGAACTCTATTCGATACTGGTCATTAACTTTGATAGAGAATCGTCCGACTTTATTTCCCTTTAGTGCCTCGAAATTCAAAGAGTTGATGCGAAACAAGTCTTCTTTGCGGGATGCCCATTTCAAGTAATCAATTCCTCGTTTATAACGTTTGATTATATCAATTCTGTAGCGATGTTTCTTATCGCTACATTCCCCTTTGGTATAGAGGTCTCTCAGATATTCTTCTTCGAATTCTACTATCATATATTGGTATTACAACACAAAATTACAAAAAGTTTTTAATCTTCACAATTTTGTGAAGATTAAATTTATATATAAAATACGGCACAAATTTGTTGAATTGAAATAAATGACTTAAATTTGCAACGCGTATATTCTTGAAGCCGGATATGGGTAAGAGGTGGGTATGCATATATTTTTGGGAATAGCGTTTATCCGCGCTTATTCTTGACGTTCTGAAATCTGGTAAATTTCTATTGGAGTCAAGAGTGTAGCAACGATAGATGCCTTGTGGATATGTATATCTACATCAATTACTGTAATACGTGAGTACTACAAATTGATGCTCATATCATATCAGCGTGAGGCTTCTTCGTTGCTCGTTCTACTCCAATGGGCATACCAGAGCCTCAGAACGTGGGACGAGCAACAGATACAGACCCCACGCTTGAACCTAAAGGCTACTCTTAGCCATCTATATATCAGTACTTATATATAACTAAAAGGCTATTTTGATACCACATGTTTCCCATCGATTGTTAAGGTCATTGTTTCCTCCCTTACACGAATTGAAAACGATAATTGAGCGTGTTTTATTCCACCATTTGTAGTTTGCATTCATTAACACTACCCACATATAATATCCAACAATTCATTGGCTATAGCTGAATCGACAATTCGCATCACGTTATTTTCTTCTGTGTTGTATCCAAAGAAGTTGATGCTGCCATACCAAACTGTGTTTTTATCGATTATCGCACATTGCACTGACAGGTTTTTATTGCACTGTACTTCTATACCATTCTCCCGTAATTCATTTTCGCTATAACCCTGTTCCTTGATACAAACAACGACTTCAATACCATTGGTCATAAGTTCCCGTAACAAAGATAGTAGCCGAGGGGTGTATTTGAACTTTATCTTTTGGCAAGAGATGACTACGCTATGTTTGGCTGCAAGCAAGTTTTGACGGAATGGTTCGGAAAAAGTCTGACCATCACAAATCAATTCTTGCTTTGAAACGTTGTTTCCACCTGATGGTTTCGGGACACCATAGCCCACAGATGCGTACCCTCTCAACCGCTTACGATACATTGAATCGCAGAGAGGAACGCGTATGTCAACATAGTCATAGATGCGCACCTCATTCTTTCCATCATAATCACGATGTAGCCTTCCTGCATATTGAGCTATATTCCCTTTCCAAGAAATGGGTAGCGCAAGAAACAGTGTGTCAAGTCTGGGATAGTCAAAGCCTTCACCTATGTATTTGCCTGTGGCAATTATGACCAAAGAATCAGAATCGGCAATCTTATCCAATTTCTCCATTGCCATATTTTTCTCTTTTGCAGAGTCTGCACCGACAAGGCTGACTACATGCATTGCATGAGGCTGCAATAATTCCGTTAGGATTCTTACATGGGATGTCAAGTTTGTAAGGATGATTGGAGTTCGTCCTTCTGCAATTACAGTTTTCACATCCTCAATGATGAGGTTGTTTCTCATTTTGTCTGTTGACAAAGCCTCTATGGTTTGAGTATATGTTTTGGTATCAGACGAGACATTACGGAAAGATGTGAAACGCGGTATTAGGATGCGAACAAAACTTTGTCTGTCCATCTGACTTTTTGCATCCGCAGTATATCGTATCTTTCCACATTGCATAAAAATGATGGGCTGATGTCCATCCTTGCGTATAGGGGTGGCTGTAAGTCCACAAACGTAATGAGCGTTTACCTGTTTCAGTACTTGTTCAAAACTTACAGACGAAACATGATGACATTCATCGACAATCACCATGCCGTAATCTCGCACAAAAGGTTTGACCTCGTTGTTTTCCAAGCATGATTGAATCAAGGCAATGTCAATCACGCCATGCAACGAATCCTTTCCCGAGAACAGTTCCCCTATGGGAGAAAGATTTTTCTTCCGTCGTTTTGAATTATCCTCTACGACTTCGCTTATTTCCAAAAAGTCTTTCAATTGCTTCTTCCACTGGTCAAGCAGCGATTTCCTGTGTACCAATATCAACGTATTCACTTTCCTTTGAGCAATCATCGCAATGGCAAACACGGTTTTCCCAAAAGCCGTTGTGGCAGACAGTGTGCCTACAGGATGAGGAAACATAGAGGACATGGCTTGCAGTTGCTCTTCACGGAGTTCTCCTTTGAATGACACATTGATGGCTCGTCCATGACAGGTCTTATCATCTATGGAGTATCTCACATTGTTTGCCTTAAGCAGCTCCACTACATCATCCTCGCAACCACGAGGCAGGGCAAGGTAATCGTCTGCCAGTTCTGAGCATGATATTATACGGGGAACATCATAGGTTGACAGCCTCATGCCTTGCTTTGCATAGAACTCTGGATTATGAAATGCTGCTATTCTCTTGTAATAGTTGACAGCCTTTGCAGATAAGCAAGACAAAGGGACGTACAGCATATTCGCCCTTGTCAACGTTATACTTGTGGGAAAATCTGATTGGTCAATAGTATCTGGTTTAGGTGTTTCCCAAGGTTTTCCCTCGCTGCTTTTAGTCAATTCGCCCAATGTCGAAGCGTGTTTCTGTAGAATGTCATCAACGGTTGCCTCTGACAGTTTCTGAATATTGAGCAGGAAAGTCCATTGATTGGAATATGGCTGGAAGTTTTCATCTACAAATACGCTGTTGCCAATCCTTCGTACCTGTCCTTGTAGAGGTAGGGCTACGAGATTTCCAAATCCTCCATCAGGCAAAGTGTCTTGGTTTGGGAAAAACCTGTCGTATGATTTAAAGGATAGATGTACCTCCTTATTCATTGCCTCTGATAGAATTGACTTTCCCAGCCATCTTGCTTTAATGGCTGCTATGGCTGTGTCAAAGAACACCCAAACATGTGCCCCATTGCCAGAGCGTGACCGCTCTATATAACACGGGACTCCCCATTCCTTGCATACGCAGGCAAAGGCAAGCACATCTTTCTCATACCCATGCTCACAACTCTTGTCATCAAAATCAGTACAGAGGAAATAGCAGGTGTTATCATTCAACATAGGATATAAGCCAACTACATCACGCCCATAGGCATCCTTACCCGCAAGGTGATTGAAGATATGTTCGTATGATAATGGAGCGAACTTTCGGTTAGGACATTCTGAACATTTGTATTTACGCTTGTCGCAGAATACCCTGTTCCATTCCCGTTCACATACAGGCTGATAGCCAGACTTCTTAGTCGTATCGCTATACCATCTTTTGGCAAAGACATCCTTGCGCCCTTTGAATAGGCTTTGGAACAACTCCACCTTTTCCTGCAAAGAAAGGCTGATGGTTGAATTCGTTGGGCTTGAGGATTGGGACGCAGTAAGGTTCCCATCATGAGCACACGCTTCAAACGGTATGCCATGTTCGGAAAGAAGAGACTTCAACCGTTTGTTCTCCTCTTCCAACTCATGCAATCTTCTCATGATGGTGTCAGCATCCATAATTGTAGTCTTATAAGATTGTTTTTTGTGCCACTTCTATGGCCTCACGCTTCAGAAAATGGTCATTTTCATCCCCTACTGCATCTATAACTTTGTCAGCTAGCCATAGCTTCAGCATCTCATTTTCATCCTGATGCAGCAATTCTGCAAGTTTGACTACTTGCTCTCGTTTGGCTCGTCTATCTCCACGCTCAATCTTACTGAACATAGGGGTATCAATCTCTAAAGCTGCTGCCAACTGGCGTTGCAATAAACCTTGCTCATCTCTGAGTTCTCTGATTTTGTCTCCGAATAACATATCTCTTGTTTTCTTTAAGTTCGACTAAATAAATTTTGTTCTACTAACGCATAAAAGATGCATTATTGCTGATTATCAGAATATTATAAATTTAAGTGTGTGCACTTCGACTAAGACTTCCACTAAAGTTGGACTAAACTCTGACTAAAATCCACTTCTTACCATTTGTTAATTTGATAATGCCTTCTTTTTTGAGAGCCGACAGCAAATTACTTATCTTTCGAATCTTCTGTTCATCTGTCAATACATCAGACAACTTGGATTGCAATAGTTGATTGAGCTCACCTCTGGTAGCTCCACCGAACGATTTTAGGTATGATATGATCATCTCTTTGAAGTGCATATCATTGAAGCTCCTGTTTCTGATGTATTCAGTTTTCAGTTCGTCATTATTGGCAGTCTTGGCAACATATTCCGACAGATATAACTTAGGATAGCGTCCTTCTATAAGGTGCAACTTCCTTAATCGAATGGCAGTCTCTTTGTCTAAAGCGTCATGTTTCTGTACCATATCCAATGCAATGCAGTCATTTAGAGATAGATTGGGATTGGCTTTCAACAAACGATAGTATTTCTCATTGATCAGTTTGCCGTAGATTTTTACTGTAACTTCCTTTCTTGCTTGGTCTATCTTGTAATCGGGCATCGGGAAGAAACGTTTTTGTTGTTCTGTGAACACCTTGCGGATTCCTCGTCCGATTGTATCTATCATGTTAAAATTTACCATACCCTGACACAGGACATAGTTACGATAGAATTTCTGTGGACCATTCTGCTCAATAGCATTCCTGACAGTGCCAGGAAGAAAATATCCTCCATTTGCAAATGTCACGGAATTTGGGTCTTCCACCATAGTAATACGCTCCTGCATGGTGTAATCTTGGTGAGCTATACAATTATGAAGCACTTCGCGTATGCTGTAGTCATCGTATTGTTTGACAATGTCCGGAAACAAAGTTCCACCAGGTAAGATACGCTGGTTCAGATTACGAATCTTTGACAAAGCCTCATTTACTGTCAGAATGAATGGCGTATGGAAATGCTCGTAATCAATCTTCTCGTCATGGTCATCAATCAGTACCCATGTGATAGTAGCTACCGCGGGACTGATCAGATGGATTGCTGTTTCTTTACCCAACAGCAAAATTGCAGCACGTGTCAGTTTACTTTTTATTGCCACGCCAGCACGATTAAGCAGTTCCATATCATCCCATTCATCAACTTCATCTGCTAAGCGGGGATGAACTGCCTTGTACTCATCACGTGCTTTAACCAAGGCCTTTCTGTCAAGGTCGTCCAAAGTGGCATTTTCAACAATCTCTGCAGACCAATCAAAAACAGGGCTATTTTCTTCCAATATGGCATTCAACCTCTCTTGAGTTAATTCCACCAAGGAATCCTCAATGCGTTGCCATGCCTTGTTATGGGCATATACCGGTAATTTGGGGCGATGTTTAGGAATGTGAATCACCCAAACCTTCTTTCTGGTATCATTCGTGATGAACTCTTCAACATCAAGTCCTTCTGTAGATAGATTGGCACAGCGTTCCGTCAATCTCAGAATAGCTTTCTGTCTATCATAATTGTAGGTGTCAGTTCCAATGATATCTAATGTCTTATCATGTACACCTATCACGAGATGCCCTCCCTCCATGTTGGCTATAGCCGACACGTAGGAAATCACATCATCTTTCTCGTCCCCACAGAACGAGTTCTTCAGATTCTTAAATTCCTTCCACTCACATCGAGCATTCTCTTGTGGGTACTCGCGGAGGAGGTATTGTTGTAGTTCAAGTTCTGTCATAGAAAATAACTAATCTAAGAATAAAGAGTTTCCAATACATTTTTGATAATCCTGCATATTGATCGACTTTCCTAATCCATGATCTGGGTCAGGAACGTATATACTTTTATCTTGTTTCAATCTTTCCAAGTACTTTCTCACTTTCATATCAAGAGTAGTACAATCAAGCACATATTTATCGGCTATGATAATGGTATGTTCTCTTGCACGACTTGTTGCTACATTGAACAGGTGAGGTTCAAGAGTTCTTATGTACGAATAATCAGGAATAAAAAATATGGTTATATCAGTTGTTAAACCTTGTACTCTTGCCACTGTATCAACAAGAAGATTCTTTCTCGTTCCTACTTTCTGAGTTATAGCCATCTGTAATGCACGAGTGGTTTTCTTCATGCACGTCAGAACAGCAATCTCTTTATCTTTATTGTCGTTAATGATATTTGCAACAATGAAAGATGCCATGTATGTAGCAAATTGAGGTGTACTATCTCCAGAAGGCATGTCTGTGAGCACCAATGTAGGGCCACCATCTTTACTAAGAATCTTACACATTGATGGTAGTTCGTTGTATTCTGGTGATTCTTTTGCTACAAGTGAATCATTGTAGAAAACACCAGTGTAGTTAGCTGCTCTTTGTCCGAATCTGTAAGTCTTGGTCAACTGATAGATTGGTGACGTGCTGTTGTCTGCAAGTAATTTTAGTCCTTCAACCAAATGTTTATATCCACATATTTTAATGCGATCACCATTTAGAATAACAATAGGAGAGAGCTGATGAATATCACCAACCAATAGATTCCTTTTGCCAATCTTACGACTTGCCGCAAACATTGGAAGTATTGCTTGACTCGCCTCGTCCATAATGACGTAATCAAATGGTTGTTCAACAGATAGTTCTGCTGCATATCCACTCGTTATATAATATGTTGACAATACAAGACATCCTGGCATTGGAGCAATAGACTTTATTGTTTCAAGTTTCCCAAGTTCACGGATTTCATCCATCGAAATGTTTGTCTTGAATATCTTATGCTCTTCTAATAATGATTCTACTGCGGGCTTCTCTGCAATCTCGATGAGAGCACGGTTAGTGAGGGCAGTAACTAATACAGAATGCCCCTCTGCACATAGTCTTGCACAGAGTTCTGCAATCATATATGTCTTGCCAGTTCCAGGAGGACCTTCTAAGATCATTGTGTCCGTCAATGTCATTTGTGAATACACAAAGCCGGAAACATTATCTTGCTTTATAAGGATTGGCTCCCAATCTTTTGTCTGGTAGTTGGCATCAAGTACAGAAGAAACTCCTTTGCTATATTTATCCTCTACAACCTTTTGTAAGTTCATAACATAGTCAATAGGAGGACGTTGTGGAGCAAAGGTCAATACGATATTTGGTGTCTCTTTGATATAATTTGCAAAATCAACACTTATCTTTGAAAAACCTACTAATGAATATCGAGGATCATTGGCTGGAGAATGCCAAATACACACGCATTCGGTAGAATTGTATCGTGCTTTATACAAATCACGATATGTCTTATCTCCCCAATTACGGTAATCTTGTAATTCTGGTGGAAGAACCATACATACCAAGAAATCACCCTTTCTCGGTAATGCACGCGAAATAGGGAATTTCATTATCATTTCTCCATCCTTAAAAGAAATGAACTGAGCCACATACATCTCCTGGCTTGATTTAAGCAAGGAGATGGCTGTGGTTAAGTATTTCTTTTTGAACTCCTCGGTTTCGGCTTTAAGCTCATCTTCGAGGAATTGCCAATGTTTTTTTCTATCAATATTCATTATTCAGTTAATCAATAAATGATGTACCAACGGATGGTGCCTGTGTATCATTTGCAGGTGCATCGAATATGTCTCGTGCGTTACCTTCATTAACAGCTTCCATTGCAAGAGAATAACCAACAGTACTTCTTACAAGAGGTATGTTCCTTCCATAATTGTACATGTTAGCAATTTGAGGAATGTTTTGATCACATACTTCTTTTATTGAGCTAATACACTTATCCAACTGCTCTGGAACATATTCAAATGGTAGTGGATCTTTGAAGCCTTGTGGCATATTATTGCCAAAATCAAAACTCAATGTGGTGTACTGCTTACCAACAGCTGCGAGTGTGAGCAATGCTGCTCTATTCTCGTTCGACATATCATTGCTGATAGAAATGTTGAAGTTACGAACAGGAAGAGCGTATAATGGAATACATTGCAAACCTGTTACTGTGAGTACAAACAGCATAGAGCCCCTTTGGGAAAGTAGTTGCCAGTCATACCAGTTTAGGTCAAAGTATCTGTACTGAGGTCCTTTATAACTGTGTACAACGATAGGTATCATATTACCATGTCGGTCTGATATGCCATAGAGTTGGCTATATGAATGCTTCGCAATTTTTTCTTTATCAAATTGTAAGCCTAAAGTATATTTTTCATCCAGTTCTCTGAAATATTTAACCACAGCTCCTTTTGCTTCTTCAACATAGCGTTCAATCTCCTCCAAAGAAAGACCTGCATATTGAACCTGATCTGCTCTAACAATCTGAATACGACCTTCGAAATCCACAACTTCTTCAATGTCATGGGTCTTAGGAATAATCACAATATCTGTGGAATCATCACCTCCAACAGGTGTTTCTTCACCTCCTGCAAATGCTTGTTCGCTTGTAAATCTGTTTAAAATATCCTTTACTTTATCAAGTTTATTTGGAGGACAGTTCTTTAAGACAAAATCAAGATCCTGGAGCTCTTCAACACGAGCTTGTAATCCCTTATTCTCATCCTCAAGAGCTTTAACCTTGTCAGAAAGTCCACTAATATCAGCACTCTTTTCTATGAAATCCTTTAATTGAGCGTCAGTCAAATTTGTAAGAATAGCCATCTTTTCAGGAGAAGAAACAAGTGAACCTATAATAGAGAGGGTTTTCTCATCTCCAATAGATCCTACAATAAGCTTATCATGATGAAGGTCGAAATATGGAAGACAGAGTCTGTATTCTTCGTTTTTCTTTATTATAGAATCAAGTGTAAATACAACTTCTGCAAAATTTTTATCTTGAAGACTTTTCCGTTCTTCTTCAACGTACAATGAAATAGCTTCATTGATATGTGATAGAATACTCTTTGATGTAATAACACTTGAAGTTGGAATGTAGTATTCGCACTTCATACCCTTACGTAACAATTTATCGCGATAATTGATATTTATAATATTATTAAGACAAAGATCTTTAATTGCGTCATCAATATTATCATCCTTGTTAATATTACTAAGTTTACAGAATACATCATTTTGATTTAGCCAAAGAGCATAATCTTCCTCTGCATACTTATAATAATTACCACCAAAACGATTCTTTGTATACTCGATAACAGAATCTACATAAGATATAGTGTCCTCAATAGTCATGTTTAACTTCTGAGATAGACTAGTCAGATCATCACAGTCATTAATAGTCATACAAATGTCATTCAGGACGCAGGCAATAAATTTTTCCCAATAGAATCCCTCTGTTTTTTCCAAAATCTCGATGTTTTTCAGCGATGGGTTAATTGCTTTTGCCAGTCTGTAAAAAGCCATATTATCACTGTTTACATTTTGTTTGGTGTCAGGAATCAATACAATAGCTTCATTTGAGATACGTAGTTTATGTTCTATACTTGTATTGGGAGATTCGAACTTCTTTTTCACACAATCGTAGATATCTTTTGTGGAAAGTGGTTGATGCTGTTCATAACCAGATATTCTTCTGTCGAAGAGTTTGTTACGCCAATCTTCTGCATTTGCAGTAATGTTCAAATCCTTCAATTTTTCAGGTATGAGGCTATCAAAGTGGAGTGCAGATAAGGACTCTAAAATACCATTCTGATTTGGATAAATTTTCTTACTCGTAGGAATTGACATAGAAAAGAATTTTGCCAACATTCCATAGTCGTTAAGCCAGTTTATGCATTCATCAACATTATGAATAGCAGGATATTTCAACAAGTTATTTCCTAGAGAAGTAATACTTGTTGAATTCGCCACTATAAGACTTGGAACAAACTTGATGACAAAACGTTCTGCCTCCTTCCATAATTCTATAGGAAGGTTATCTATTACGGTTTGAGGTTCAATATTCGCGACAAAATGGGATATGAATCGATAAATATTGTCACGCTTTCTGTTTTCTTCCTCAGGTCCATTTGTTTTAAGAGAAAGCAATGAATATACCGCAGAACTAACAACACTCCACTCTGACGAAGAAGCAAAGTTGTCATTAGAAACTTTGCTTCCTATGATACGATTTATATCACTTATCAAAGTATCTAATTTATATTCTTTCTTTGTTGCGAATACTGAATCAACAATGGCTTCAGCCATAAGTTCATCATTGAGATTTTTGCCAAGTAAGCCAACACAGATGTTTTTGAGCATATCAGGAATACGCTGGGCTGAATCTGTACAAACTTTATCTAACAAGCAAAAATCACCTGATTGATTTGGAATAATAGGATATTTTTCGAGAATAGATGTATCGCCTTGTTCTACTACGAACTTAAAAAGCCTGTTTAACCACTCATAACATTCAACTTCGGACTTGTTCAAACGAGAACAAAGGTTTTTCATGCAACCAATTCTCTGTAAATCTTCAAAGAAATCTTGTTTTGAGTATTTTAAAGTACATTTCCATGTAGAATAATTCGAATTAATCACCTCGCTCCATTCATCTTGCTGCTCAGCTAATGGAAGTATACCTTCTGTTATAAACCCCTCAAGGAAATAGAAGAATTGTCTATTAGCCTCCTTTGTACCATAGTCAGGAATACGGATTTCACGAAGAGAAGCATATCCCTCTTTGGTTTCAAGGATTGTCTGTGAAAGAAGTTTGCCTCGCCAATTTTCCTGAAGATTCTTTATCCAAGGTTTTGCATAGGTTTCATCCCATGCCTCTTTTGGTTTTGGTTCTTTTGATGATGCCAACAAATAAGTATTCTTTGCACCAGATTTAATTAGCCATTCATTAAAATTTATAACAGATTCTACAGCATTTTCAATAATACTGCGATTCTTTTGTGGTTTAGGCTGATTACTATTTAAAAGAACACCACTTCGTGTTTCTGTAGGTTCAAAATCAAATCCATTGAGCATGTAAGGGAAATAGAACTCTTCTGAACCAATCAAAGGAAAATCTCTAAACAAAACTGGTTGAGATTTATCTCTCTTAATTAGAGAATACGTACTGCCATCCCATAAAGTTTCTATAGAAAGAGCTACAACAGGATCTTCACCTTTAAAATTTTTGTATGTAAGATAGTATTTCTTATCACCATTGATATCAATGGCAGAACGGATAATTTTTACATTATCATTTCTGTATATAGTCTCACTATTACACTCATACAACTGTTCAGTGCCTTCAGCATGGTTGACAACACGAACTGATTTCAACTCACGGAGGGAAACCATTGTAATAGGCAAGGTGTTTATAAGGTCTGACAATCCTATGGTTGCTGATTTAAGTGAATCCCCATTTAGGTGATATGTGAATGAAGTTAGATATTCGCTTTCTGATCTACTTTCATAATTGTGTGCAATAGGAAAATCCTGATAGTTGCCATTATCTAGCCCCTTCACCCATTCAAGATTTTGAGCGATGCTCTCTATCATATCCTTCGACTTTCTTGCAGAACGGTCAAGAGTAAGCTTGAAATTTTGGTATTCCCCAGTATTTGGGTTTTTGACTATACCCTTTACGTCGATTATATTGGAAAGAAGATGAGTAGTAATAAATCCAGTACCGAATTTTCCTGTTTGTTTCAGTTCTCCTTCATTAGCGGAATCTTTTGAGCTTACTTGCTGAATCAAACCAGTAATATTGCCATCAGTAAAATAATTACCGTTGTGGCTGAAAATCAATTTGTCTTCCCAAAGTTCTATTAATATAGAAACACGTCCAAACTTGTTTGGGACATCTTTTGCATTTTGCATAAGTTCCCAAACCCAGCGTTTATCAGAAAGCTGGGAGTCATGGATCTTATCTAGCAATTGGGTAATCTTATCTGCTATCTGTTTGTAATAATTATGATTAATTCTTGCTTCTACTTTATTCATAGTAATAGTTAGTTGATTTGATTCAATATTTCATTTATAATATTTATAATGAGACACTTTAGTCCAGGATAAAGCATTAATCCATTGTATGCTTTGTTCTGATTACAATGTATCCAATCGTCATGTGGATTGACTTTGCCGTCACCATCACTAGAATAGCCAAAATTGTAACCTACTAATGCGTTTTCGCTATCTGAATTTGCGATTTTTTCCATATCCAGCGTAATACATTCTATATCCTTGTCATTCCATTTCAAAGGCCTATATGATGGGGCTTCATAGATTTTTAACACCATTTTATCTAACTGCGGGGTTAAATAGACAAGCACATAATATAACGCATTGTCAAGTTCTCCTTGTTGAATGGCAGTAGGAACCATTCTCGGTACAGAGAATGTAATTCCATTGCATAGAGCTTCTTCTGTTTTTGTCATATTGATATTGTTTTAATACGTTTTGCTTATAGTTGTGAAGAATAGTCACGTTATTAATTGTTAATAATACATTTAATTAATTCGTTGCCAGTTCCTTTTTTTTTCCAAAGTCATGCCTCGCCTTTGTATTACAGTTTCATAGAGTGTCGGTTTAAGCATAAGGATATTTTTACCAACACCACATTCATTGTCTTTAATAATGGAGGGCATGTTGGATTTATCCTAACGCTATGACACTATCATGTCAGTGTTATAGCGTTGGCAATTATAAAATGAAGCGTCAGTCTTTGCAGACTTCATTTTCTTTTCTTCAACCGCTATTGCCATTGCCATAAGCTACATTTATGTATGTCAGACTTTTCTTTAAAAGAATTGTCATTTTTTGACCACAAAGGTATAAAAATTATTGCAGACTCTCGCATAAATGGACGAAAATCTGCAATTTAATGATGTAAAAAAGGTGTTTTGACTCAATTTGGGAACAAAAACAGACTTATTGTGCTAACTAATGTCGTTTTATAGCTGTTCGTTTCTTGAGATTCTTTTCTTTGTCCCTCCACGGCAATTCAGATGTTGAACCACCGCCACCAGTTCCTACTTGTGGTTGAGCAGAACCGCCTGTTGCCAATTCAATGGCAGCACTGAGTAGATTGGCTTGTATCTCGTTGACTTGCTCAGCGGCACTGAAACAGGCATTGACAAATTCATGGTCTGTCAGTTCTCCATTGCTGAAAGCGTGCAATCGCTTGTCGCTGTCGCTAAGGTAAGTGACATCGGTATACTCAATTTCCTTAACCCTTGTCCAAATTTTCAGGGTAACGGTATAGTGGTTGTTGCCAAGGAACCGATGACCGATGAGTTCCGCTCCCGATGAAAGTCGGTATCGCTGTGGATTGGCCTTGCAGTCAAGTTCGTCAATTCTGTTCTTCTGTCTTTCAATGACAGCTGCCTTCCGCTCTGCTATCTCCGCACGCTTGATGGCAGCATCGATTTCCTTCTGATAGCCATTCCTCAGTTTGGCTATTTCAGACTCATGCCTCTGTTTCAGGGTAGCTTTCTCCGCCTCCAGTTTCGCAATCTTAGCCTGGAGTCTTGCCAGTTCCTCGTCTTTTGATGCCAGTTCTTTCCTTGCCTTGGCAAGGTCGCCTTTACCAAACAGGGCGAGTATTGTGCTTTTGCCCTCCTTTGCCTTTTCCACCTCTTCCTGCAACTTGGCGATATTCTCTTCATACTGTCGCATCTGCTGCTTATAGTGGGTGGATGTGGCAATATGTCTGGCAGTAGAACCGACAATGCCACGCTTCAGGCCGAACTCACTCATGGCAGCAGCGTATGTGTTCTGGTATTCATGAAGCCTAGCACGTTTGAGCACATCGTCTGCTGAGAGCCGTGGACCGGATTTTGTGTTATATTTCTTTTCACCCTCACGTTCTCTCCGCTGCCTCTCGAAGGTGACGATGGGGACTATGGTCGCATGCAGATGGGGAGTTTTCTCGTCCATGTGCAACACGCATGACACAACATTCTCCTTGCCAAAAGTCTCGTTCAACCATCTGAGGTTGGCCTCAGTCCAGTTGTCCAACCGCCCTTCATCCAGTATCTTCATCATCTGCTCGTGCGTCCCCGTCAGAATGATGCGGATAGCCTTACACTGGTTACCAGCGACCTTGCGTGACAGCCCGGCATGGTCTATGCGGTACTGTATAGCTTCAGTTCTGTTCCTTACACCATCAGGAAATGATACCAGTTCCCTGTTCAGATGCGTGCGGCTACTGTCTGCATTGTCCGGCACATACGTCTTGCCATTGGCATCCTTTCTCTCAATGTGGCACGACATTCCGCTGTCGTTGCCACTGCCACGCTGGAGGTGGCATACTGCATATTGTTCTTTCATCTTTCTTAATTGTTTTGTTTGTGATAAATTGAAAACCTTCTTTTTTATAAAATGCCGTTCCATCATCTATGGATGCCACAAGCTGCCTGCTTATGGGGCTTTTTCGCTTTGCCGCTCGCAGAGGGGAAGAGACGAAAATGCCCTAAAAAGTTAGGGCATTTTATAAATACCTTTTCTTATGACAGCAAGCTGTCCACATTACGGATCATCGACTATTTGCAAGCCAAGCTCATCAATGAGCGTCTGTAAGGCAGGATTGCGGTCAATCATCCTTTGGAGTATCATTTGCGGTGTGTCCTCCATCAAAAGGAAGTCGGCAATGTCGAGTCCCAGACTACGCTGTTCATCTGTTGCCATTGCCTCCAATATGTCATTGACGGATGCGGAACGGCAGACCTTTTTCAGTATGGGAAGTTTGCCTTGCCACTCCTGCGTGGCTCCGAGGTCAGGCATCAGCACCACATCCCTGCCAGCCAAGACTGCAACGGCACGTTCGTTGAAACAACCGTTCTTGCCTCCTGTAGCTATCCACAACACGTCCGGCATGAAATGGGAAGCGATGACAGCCGTCTTCTCACTCTCCACCACAAAGACCTTCCTGTCGGGATATAAGGGAAGAAGATGCTCGCCGAAGAAGCACTGGCTGAGGTTATAGTCTTTCAGTTTCATTTCCGTATGCACCCAGCAGACGTGCGACTGGGGATGCTTCACCCTTTTGCCTGTCGTAGCATTATAAAGCATGATCTTTCCTGCACGGACACGATTACTGCAATCCACCTGCCAGAATATGGCAGCACCTCCCCATTTCCTTGACGTGCCTATCCGGTAAAGGCGGCTCAACCTGTCGCTCTCTTCCTTTCCCATGCATCTGGCAAGGAATGTGTACAAAGGGTTAATGTCATAGTGTGACAACGTCTGCTCCATGATGACATTGTCTATGAATGACGGTTGTGGTTCTTGTTGAGGAGCAGGAGATATTTGTATCGTGTCTTGTTTTTCTTTCATCATGACTTTGAGAATGTCCGGATTTTCTTGAAAATAGTCTCTTGGCGTAAAGTGATAGCCACAACTTTGTTCGTGGTCACACCTGCCGACATAGTCGGGAAATGTAATTTCCCTTTTACTGTCAACATAGCGTGTAAAACAGGCTTTGCAGCCACATTTGGGACACTGCTTTTTACACCCGGTATGGTATTTCTCCAAATGAAATCTATATTGTTCCATATTCGTTTCTGAAATTAGATTACGGCGATTTCAGTTTTCAGTTCTTTCAGTTTTGCAGAAACCAGGAATGTATGGCACAGACATCTTTGTATCCTTCTTCTGAAAAACTGAAGAAACTGAAATGTGAAACAGAGGTTTATTCATTGCAGTTTGGACTTAGATTCCCCCTCAACACTGCCTTTTGTAAATTCATCAAAGACCGTCTTCCGGTATTCCCCTTGCCGGATTTTATGGACAAGACGGTTTTTGAGAAGTTCTTTGAGGTAGTTCATCACCGTGCGGTCGGTCACCTTTAGCTGCTTCCCTGCGACAAGAGCCTCCGCGGTAGTGAACGAATCGTTCAGCATCGAGAACAGTTCCCTTGACGGCTCGTCACAGGCGTCGTTGGCGACATACTCCCTTATCCTGTAGTAGGAATCCTCGAAATATTCCATCAACCTTATAGCTCCATGCATCGCCTGTTTAGTCACGAACTGGAGATGGCTCTCGCCACACGCATAGCGCAACACCTGTAGGATAAGTGCGATGCGTACCACATGGACAGGGGCTTTCATCGGGCGGGACTCTATCATGTTGTCATCCTCTATGGCATTTGTTCGCCGTATGGTGGCATTGTGACTTGCGATGAACTCATCCCTGGCTTCTTCCTCCATGTCTATAATATGAGATTTCTGTTCCGTTCCGTCCTCATCTGTCTTATAGTCAAGGGCAAGAACTTTGCTGATGACGCTCTGCCATGCCTCCATGGCGGAAGCGGAACGATGGTGTGTAGAGTTGTCCTTTTCCTTCGTCCAAAGTGCCAGCTGCTGTATCTTGGGAAGCGTGAACAGAATACGGTCAAGCAGTCCGTTCTCCTCATATCCCTTCTTCATCAGCTCTCCCATACGCTTCGTCTGTGTGGTTCCTATCATATTGATGCAGGGGTGTTCGATATGGAGCGGTATGGGATTGTTCACACGTACCACATCCAGTGCGCCTCCGCTCCATGCCGTCAGCAGCTGCTCTATCAGCTGTCCGTTGTTGTTGCGGTTGGCGGAATTGAACATGCCCATAATCTCATCCACCAGGATTGTGACACCGCGAGGGGAGTTGTGATGGGCATGGAGCAGAGCCTCAGGAGTGAAGTCTGATACAAGAGTGCGTGACAGTACCGGCTTCTCCATGCCGCAGTCGCTTTTGCTCTCCTTCGCAGCATTTTGATAAGCGGCCATGTCAGCCTTGAACTTCTCTATCTTCGCATTGTCGTTCCAGCGTATGGGACAGAATGCCGCTTCAAGAGGCGGTGTCTTGCCCAGTCCCGGTCTGCCCACCATGATTATGTAGAGTGCGGCATTGGTTATCCATTGGCCTTTCACCCTAACATAGTATGTCCCTCCCAAAGCGGAAGAAACTGCCGAGAGCATGGCAGGAGCTATATACTCCACCTTGAAGTTTTCGTACCTTACCATATCAAGGATGATGGTCTGCACCCTCTCGGGGAAGGCGTCCAAAGGAAAACCTGTGTCTTTGATACCTTGTACCTCCGACATGACCTTGTTGCATATTTCCTGTGCGATACCCATGCTCATGCCTCCTTCCTTTTGCAGTAGTTGGTTACAGTGTCGCTCCTGCCGCCTGTTTGAATGCGGCGGACATCACTCATGGCATATATGTTCTTGTTCCCGACCTTGACGGGTACGAGATAGCCACGCTTTGCCCAAAGATTGAGCGTGCCATCACATACGTTGAGGAGTTCCTTCACCTCACGTGTGTTATAATAGGTCTCCTCCTGTGGTTTCTTGCTCTCTATCTCTTGTCTGTAAACCATGATAGCCCGCTCGGCAATTCCCTCACCGAACATCTTGAGGTCGGCAGCAGTGATTTCTATCCTGACATTCGCACCCTGCTCGACCAAGGATTGTAAATTTATAGCCATACTATAATGTTTTTGATTCTGATACTATGGCCATCACCTGAAATCCCTGATGTCTCCCTTCCGATGGCACATAAAAAAGAGACACCGTCAAACCTCGGGAAAGATTTGACGGTGCAAAATTATAGGGATAATGTAAGGGGATGAAAGAAAGCGGATTGTCTTAATTGTCATGACAAATAAGACAATTTGTGACAAGGGGAAAGCTGCAATAAAATCACGATTACGCTTTGATTTTGTGCCAAATAAATGCAGACTTGGTTACCTTGCATCAGCTCAAAGTAACCAAGTTCATATCAAAAAAGTAGATTAAGTATAGTAACTAAGTCTGAATGTCAAATACCTTTATGTCTTGTGAAACCAAACCATTCGCTCAAATCATCCCGAAGCAGCCTAAGCAATTCCCGATATTCGTCACTTTCAATATGCCGGCATACTTGCATCTTTCCATTCTTCATCAACATCTGAGTGTCCGTTCCTGCCAGTTTCCCGACCGCTTGCCTGAGAGAATGGTCGCTGCGAAGTTCGCTGACTTCGGGGAACTGCTTGGTCATGGCAATGGCATATTCCACTCCATTGAGTAATGGAAGTCGGAGCGGCATTTCCCTTAGCACAAAATATGGCAAGGCTTGCTGCATGGCAGACTGGTGGCTTATGACGAAGCTGCGGATGGAGGATACAATAGTCTCACCGCTGTCAGTTGGCAGATAGTCTATAAGAGGGTTCTCCTTTGACTTCTTCCGTCCGGGCATCGTATGCTGCACACCCTCAGTTTCTGACACTTCTTCAGTTTCTACAGTCATGTCTTGCATCACGTCCTGCAACGCCCATTCCCCTGTTTCTTTGTTCTTGTCTGCTTTTTCCATGGCGAAATAGCGTTCCCAATCATCCTTTGTCCGATAACCGCCCTTAACGCTGACGGCAATGATGCTTTTGTAAGCAAGCGAGCATTTCATCCTGTCGATTCGCTCTATATGGGGATTTGACATCTGTTTCTCCAACATTGCTACCATGCTTTCAAAACTCTTTCCGTAAAACAGCCAGCTCAGCAAAAGAGGAGCGGACAGCCTAACCTTCATCTTTGTCTTCATGCCAATCATGCGTCTGGCTATATTCATCCATCTGCACTTCTTCTCTGTGTCAGGAACAGGCACGGAAAAAATTTCGTCAATCTTCTGTGGAAGATTCTCTTTGGAGACCAGTATAAAAATGGAGTCAAATGACTCATCCCCATCATCGCCCCACGTCAGTTCCCATTCCCTTGCGATATGTCGCATCTGACCGCTGACAGCCTTGGATATCTGATAATAGAAGGTCTCATCACAGTTTGTCATGATACGGGCAAACTCGTTATACTCTTCCCTATGTTCGTTCTTCCATTTGAGGATTCCGGCTTTGAACGCCTCGAACTTTTCCTGTTTTTCTTTGTCCTTCATCATATGTCAGTCGAGCAGGTTTACAAGCTCTTTCTTCATTTCATCGTCTATCTTGCGGTAGCGGGCAAAGGCACGGCTTCCCTCGGAGTGTCCCGACATCGATGCTATCAGATTGGGGTCTTTTACCTGCTTATAGAGGTTCCCGATAAAGGTCTTGCGTGCAGTATGGCTTGTGGCGACCTCCCAAAGCGGACGTGCCTCGTCCTGTCTGGTCTTAGGATTCAGTGTGCGAACCATGCGGTTTATGCCCACGTGTTTGAGGATGCGCTTGATCATCTTGTTGTACATGGTCTGTGTGAAGCGTGGTAGCAGGGCATCATCAAGATCGATGTATCGTGAAAGGATGTCCTTGGCCTTTTGGTTAAGTGGTACACGCACCGTGTTGGCGTGCTCATGTTTGGTCTTTTGGGGGATATACTCTATACACCCATCCACGAGGTTTGCCTTGGTCAGCGAGTTCAGGTCACTCACACGGCATCCTATCAGACACTGGAACATAAACACGTCACGATATACAGCATAGCACGGGTCAAATGCGCTAAGGTCGGCATAATAGACTTTGTCACGCTCCTCCAAGTTCAGGAAGAACGGGTCGCCGTACATGGGCTGGGCTATCTGGTATTGGTCAAAGGGGTTGTTCTTGGTCATGCCCTTCCTGATGCACCATTTGATGACGGTGCGGATTCTGTAGAAGCAGCCTGTGATGCTGTTCTCGGAACGCTCCCACTTGTACTTGCTCTCGGGGATGTCCTTATAGAAAAGAGGAAACTGCTCGCCATAGGAATGCTCCTCCTGCATCCATCGCTTCAGGTCGCGCAAGTCGTCTGCGGTTATCGAGTCAATGTTGAGCTGGAATCCGCGGCGGTGCATCACTTCCCTCTGAAATCGCTCGTACCTGCCAATCTTGTCTATATTGGCAAGGTGATGCTTGCGGCTGTCCGTTGCCAGTATGGTCTCATCAACATAATGCTGTATTTGAGTCACCAGACGGTATTCGTCGTTCTTGCTCCCGAAATGGGAGTTGATGCCAGGATGGTGGTATTCCTCAATCAATGACTGTAGCCACTTTCCGTCCACACCACGGCGGTATTCCTTGACAATAAGCCGGGTGATGTTCTGTATCTCCTCGTCAAATTTCATGCGTTTCTCGTCCGAGACGAGTGCCACACGGGATTTGTAGCCTTGTTTCTCCGCACTCCAGTGGTTGGGGCTGATGGAGAGTTCGCTTGCCGCCTTGATATCTACGCCTCCCTTGTCACGCAGGCGGAAATACACCCTTGCAAGGTCGGTGACATTGTTCTTAGATGCGGTCTTCCTTATAAATGCGGTCACTTTCATAGTCTGTATGCTTGCTTAGTTAATCATTTCAACGAGTTTGCGCTTCATTTCATCGTCAATGTTGCGGTAGCGGGCAAAGGCACGGCTTCCCTCCACATGCACGGACATGGACGCAATCAGATTAGGGTCGGGTACCTGCTTGTAGAGGTTGCCGACAAAAGTCTTTCGCGCCGTAAGGCTCGATGCCTCCTCATACAAAGGCTTTTGCACGGTCTTGTAGCCGTGAGTGTCAAGCACCGTCACCATCCTGTCAATACCGCATTGCTTCAGCAGTTCCCTTATTCCATTATTATATATATAGATAGGTTTGAATGGTAGCAGCCTGTCTGAATCGGAACCTTCATATTTGGAGAGTATCCGGAGGGCTTTCTCGTGCAACGGTACCCTGACCGTCTTTGCCTCGCATTTCTTTGTCTTCTGTGGCATATACTCCACGAAGCCGTCCTTCACGTTCTCCCTTGTCAGGCGGTACAGGTCGCCCACGCGGCAACCGATATAGCAGTGGAAGACAAAGATGTCACGGATGACCTCCAGCTGTGGGGCAGAAGAGAGGTCTGCCTCATAGAGAATATTGCGTTCCTCTATGGAGAGGTAAAATGGGTCTCCATATATGGGAACTTTACATCCATACTGTAGGAATGCCTCATTGCTTGTGTAACCCATCTTCTTGCACCAGTGCAGAAAAACGCAAAGAAGATTCATCGTGTTGATGATGGTAGTGCCTGACTTCTCCTTCGGCTTGTATTGGGCAGGGATATAATCCTTGTAGAAGTCAGGATGTTCAAGATACAGCAGGTGCTCATTAACTACATAGTCACGGAAGTCGTTCATGTCTTCCAACGAGATAGTCTCGACAAAAATGTTGAAGTCCTTGTTTCCCATAATCTCACGGTTGTAGGCTACATATCTTGTCAATTTGCGGTACAGGTTCTCTATCTGGGCTTTAGTCTGTTTGGTTCCCTCATGCTGACTGATGTAATCCGACAGCCTTAGCAACAGGTTCGGATGTTCGCGCTCGTATGCCAGATTCGGATGAAGCACATCCTCAATAGCCTGCCTCAACCAACTTCCATCAGCCTTGTTCCGGTCAAAGGAAGACTCAATATGCTCAATGATGGCGGCAATCTGTTCAGGGATTCGCTTCTGTTCGTTCTTGTCCACGATAGAATTTCTGCGATACCTTAGCGCATCGCCATCCCAATATTTGTCAACGACCTGCAACTCGGACGCGGCTTTGATGTCGATTCCCTTGTCACGCACACGGAAACAGATACAGGAGACACCTGGTTTCCCGTCCTTTTTCACCTCTCTGAGATATACGCTTGCCTTCATGTTCTTGTCGGTTTTATGTTTCTATGTGCAAAGGTAATATGTTTCCCGTAAATGTTCCCAATAATCCCAAAGAAACTTGCAAGCGTTTAAGATGATTTAAAAGATTGTTCCCAAATAAGATTGCAATAAAACTGCTGTATATCAGTGATTTTATTTTCAGTTGTTATGCTTTTATTTCTATTTTCTATCCTTTATTTTCAATTACTTTTTATTGATTTAAGTTCCACGCTTTCTTTTATTATAACTTATTTTACTGACGAGAGGGTCCGCCGGTATCTGATCTACTCATGAAAAAGTTTCTATTAGTAGGGATTGCTTGTGTGGGCTTACTTTTTACAAGTTGCAACATAAGCAAAGAAGCGACTTCTAATCAGAATGTCACTCAAACCGAGGTGGTTTTAGCTAAAAAAAATTACAAAGTCATCGGATCGGTTCAAGGAGAATCCACACAGAATTATTGGTTTGGCATCGGAGGAATGTCTAAGAAATCCCTTAGGGAATCAGCAATGGCTGAAATGTATAAGAATGCCAATCTTACCGGCTCAAGAGCAATTGTCAATGTGAATGTTGCGTATAAGAATAAAATGGTTCTTATTCACAACAAATCAAAAGCAATAGCTTCAGGAACAATAATTGAGTTTACTGATTGATCGGGATACTGTTAATAAAAATTCATAGAACCTCAACTCCATATAGTGTTATTATTGGAATAAAATAAAGATTCATTATTATGAAAATTTTAAAATTTCTTTTGTTCTCACTTTGGGCAATACTTGGCAGCATGAGTTTTGTTGCCTGTGGTAGCGATGATAAAGATGAACCATCCTCTTCAATGAATATCGTCGGCACATGTGTATGTGTTGAAACTAACAATGATAGAAATGGTGAAGATCAAGGATTGTGTGTGGGAGAGGCCCTTATATTCTTTGATTCACAATTTACTTCTAATGATAAAAAATTTTCAGGTAAGAAATGTTTTATTGTCTATGGAAGTGCTTCTAATTTGAATGAATACACTGTTTCCAAATGGGATAGTATGATTGACACATATGATGATGAATTCGAACCCATCTATCAACTTGAGGGTAATAAACTCACCATAATGGAATGTGACCTGGATCGTTATGTAGGAACAATCACTCAAGATGGAGATGAATTGACTTTCACCTATAAATATCAAGATTGGAATTATGATGATTGGAAAATGGTATCTGAAAGCAAAGAAACCTATGTCTCAAAGTTTAAAAGACACTAAATTCATGTAATTTATAGAAGGACATTCTATAACCAAATATAAGGTAATATTTTAAATGTAAATAAACATTTGAAATATTACCTTATATTTACCTACGAAAAATAAATGAACATATGCCAGCCATATATCGCGGCAACCTATGAAGCCGTTCATCAATCGTTATGGAACCCCATAATTCCATCTTCACGTCTTCATATCTTACTCACACTATAAGACAATCATATATACATTTCTTTATGATGTCACGGAGAATCTCGATGACTATCCTTATGAAAGGCTTAAGGAATATTCCATCATAATCATGCTAAATGGCGTTCCTTATCCCGAACTCACGTTTATAATCTTAATCCTATTCCAAGCATGAGATTCTGAGGGTCTTTGAATCTGCCGAGACGATATCCTATGTTTAGATATAAATTTTTTGATACAAAAGTTTTGAGGGTTAATGACTGGTAAAATCTCCGTTCACTTTCCGGCTTGATAAAATCAAAACCGAGCCCGGCATTTATTGCAAAAATAGGCATGGTCAGTTCTGCATGCGCTGAAGCACCGACACTTATCTGCTTGCCGAATGGGGGTCTATAGAATTTAATGTTGTCACCATAGCTTCCGTCCACTTTATATTTAGATAGTCCGGCACTCTCGTCCCACATGAAATCAATGGCAGGTCCGACAGATACCATACGGTTTAGATGTAGCATCGGCGAGAACTGCATTCCGGCTATGCCGAATTTGCCCGGCAATACAATAGGGTCATGATTGATGACCAGAGCCCTTTTGCGCCAAGCTCCGAATACCATCAAGTCATATGTCCATCTTTGACGGTCAGCCTCTTCATCCACAGAGCTCAAGGGCTCGTGAAAATCCTCCTGAGGGTTCAGGACATACGCCACGCCGATTGTCGCTCCGATTGAGTTTACACCCCGGTTGGGCCATGAGGTGTTTCCGTTGGAATAGTGTCTGGCTGCCACACCTGCCGAAAGTTGCCAGCGGGATGAAATCTCATAGTGTATTTTTATGCCGAGTCCCATGTGGGCTGTGACTGATGTGCTTACCGGAGCATGGTTTTCCGGGGTTTGCTGATCATATGGTTTCCATCCGCAGGCTATGCCGAATTGCCATTCATATCCGAGCCATAGTTTCTTGTTAAAACGGGCGACTGGGGCTCCCTGATAGACGTATGCCGATAAGGGGGTGCCGAGTATATTCCCGGCAAAGAAAGTGTTTACTCCAATGCCGATACCTTGATATGCTCCGCGGTATAAAATTCCTTCTTTGGAAGCAGGGTTGAATTTGAAGCCTCCCCGAATATCAGTGCCAAGCATGGCGTTCACTTTCTGTCCGAAGAGGTTGTCTCCGCGCAGGAAATCGTTTGTGCCAGGCACCCATGCCGGGGCAGCCTCCACTCCGATATGCCATTCCGGCTTATGGGAGAAAGTGTAGGCTGTACTGTCGCTTGCCGATGCGGTTGCAAAACTTGAAATGAATGCGAGGATGAAGAATAGGGCTTTCTTATTCATATGAAACGGAATAATCACAGACTGTGGCATAGATGGAAGTGCAGGAGAAGTTTGTTTTCCATTCTTGTCTTGACACGGAGTTATAGAAAAAGAGATTCCCGTGTTGAGTGGCGCGAGAATAGCGGAGGGCATAAGTCACGGTAGCTTTGGTGTAGGGCGGAACGTCAACCGTGATTTTTTGGGAGAAATAATCTGAAGGAGAAAAGATTTGTTGATCACCAAGTCGAATCTCTTTAAAATCTTTCAATTCCCATTTGTTGCCTGAATATGAGAGTAATGGCATATCCACTACCAGATCGGTTGCCCATGAATCTTCAGGGTTCACCACATGGCTGCATTGAGACTGCAGATAAGGCATTATTTCTATTTGCTGAGCCACAGGGCCGTTGTTGGTGAATCTATCGACATGGATTATTTCTTCAAAGTTCTCCTCAATGACCGGTTCCTCTTCATACCAGGGGAACAGCAATTCCATCTTTCCGCCTGTTGTAAGAGTGAAGTGGATTGTTTTTGACACACCGTAGTCATATTCCAGGCGGAGTGTGATGTTGTCTTCGTCTGAGACATTATAGCTGCACGAAATATACAGCATGTTGCCGGATAAAGTCACGCTATAATATTTTACCGGGTTTTCGAAGATAATATCATTTAGTTCTGATGGCGGGCAATAACTGTCGGTAAGTCCGGATTTTATGTTGTAGTATTTTAGATACTTATCCGCATCAGGAACCCCGTCGAGATATACTCTCTTCAATCCATAACGAGGCAGAGGAACAGACCATTCGTCTCCATTGCCGTCAAGAGTAATATATGTCTCATCCGGCAATTGAGATGATTCTATAAAGATATCGTTGTTGCATCCTGTAAATCCGATTGCTGATATTGATAATAATATTTTGATCAGCTGTTTCATATTGGGGGGGTGATGGCGTTATTTGAAAATTATAAGGAAAAGAACTTAAAAAATCAAGACACGTTGAAAATGCTGCTTAAAAACCTTTGGGAATTAAAAGTAAACATGTTTAAAGCCATAATTTCCCCTTTATTGGATTGTCCAGATTTTTGAAGTCGGGTTGAAAGATTGAAAATTTAACATAAATTTTCAAAGCTCCTTTAGATTCCTATAGGAGAGCCATATCATGAACGGGAGCCATATCATTGCAAATAAAGGTCCGTTTGTGATCCAAAGCCATGCCAGTAAAAGCGTTCCGCTGGCCGCTTCGACAATTAGACGTGATTTGAGAGGCATTGTATTGGGAGTTTTTCCGAAGAAAATTATATAGGCAGCCCATATCATCCATGATGTCAGGATGACACCTTCAATGATAGCCGAGGCTATCCCTATCTCTGTCCAGCAATGATATATCTTAAATTGCCAGGCAATGGAGATCAGGCAGCACATGGTAAGGAATATGGAAATCTCGCTTGTCCAGCTGTTGAATATGGTTTTAAGCTGAGTCCTGATAAGCATAAATCGTTCTGGTATTATGTTAGTCTATTTTCTTTTGTTGCTGTTGTTTGAACAAATTTACATAATATTTTTGAAATAAGTATTAATTGTGATCAGTTTTTGTGTAATATTCGGCGCACTTATTTGATGAATAATGAAGTTACAAAAGGATATTGTATTTCAATGTCAGATTGAGAATGTGGGGTCATAATTTTTGCTTTATATGAAAAATTAAGAGTGCGTTTAAAAAGTATTTAAAGGGCAACAAGATTAAGGAACAATTTGACATTCGCAAAACCAACCGTCTCTTCTGCGGAGTCGTTACTGTTGAGTTGTTGATAAGCAGAATCTTCAATATTTATTACATAGTAGATCCCTTCGTAAGATTTGAATTTGATAACTTCCCCCTGCTTCCGACAAAGGTCGATAATTCGTTGTAGGTTAATTCAATCAACTTCATAATCGGTAGTCTTATATGTGCAAAGATAGCGATTCTTTCTGACATATAAACGCTCCGACTCTGAAAACCATTGGAAATCTATATATGTACAATTATCCAAACCATGTGCTTTTTCAGATCCATCCTTATAAGAGCCTGTTCACCGATATTTGTTAAGTACAACTGTCCGCGATAGCAAGTAGTCCAAATTTTCAGCCTTGATAATGTAGTCTTTGTCGTTCATCGTAGTTGGCCCATTTTTGTTTTCTTTGTGCAAAATAACTAAGGTTCCCATCAAATAAAGTGATTGGTCTTATGCATGGATGTGCCTTGATTACGGAAGAGTATTGTTATCCTATTTGCTTGATTGGTAGATTATACCAATATCACGGCAATCAGTACCCGCATTACATATTATGCCTGAATGTCGATTGTGTTTTCAATGATTCTTGGTAATTTTGCAAAAAAGAAAATGACATGGAAATATACGAGGCAGACACAATAGAAAGATATAACCGGTATTTCGGTTTTGAAACACGGCATCCGCTGGTGAGCATAGTGCATTTTGATGACACGGTGCATCAGCCCACACATTGTATGCACTTCGGATTCTATGCCCTGTTTCTGAAAAACACCACGGGTTGCAAGATTAAATATGGCAAGACTAATTACGATTTCGATGATGAAACGGTCGTAAGTTTTGCTCCCGGACAGACTGTTGGAATCCAACGGTTGGAAGATGGTCCTGCCCCGATTGCCACAGGCTTGTTGTTCCACCCGGATTTTCTGCTCCGCACTCCACTTGGGCAGAAAATAAAGCAGTATTCGTTCTTCTCCTATGCCTCTAATGAGGCGTTGCATCTTTCATCAGAAGAGAGAACTATCCTACAGGATTATATGGACAAAATAGAGAGAGAATTGCAACATCCGATCGACAAGTTCTCAAAATCACTGATTGTTTCCAATATCGAAGTGATGCTCAACTACTGCATGAGGTTCTACGAAAGACAGTTTATTACACGCGAGGAGCTTAATAACAGTACAATAGGGCGTTTTGAAATTCTGTTGGATGAATACCTTGATTCCGGTATGGGGTTAACAGAGGGAACACCGGCTGTAAAATATTTTGCAGATAAAGTATGTCTGTCTCCCAATTATTTTGGAGATTTGGTTAAATCTGAAACCGGAAAAACGGCACAGGAGTATATTCAGCTCAAAATGATAAATTATGCCAAAAGCTCGCTGCTTGACCCCAGACTGAGTACGAAACAGATTGCGGAATTACTGGGTTTTCAGCACCCTCAGCATTTCATACGCTTCTTTAAGAAGCAAACGGGGAACACACCGAGAGAATACAGGCTGCAAATTAAATGAATTGAGGGTGTGTCAAATTTAACCGCAACTGATGGTGCGGAGGCACGTCCCATACTTGCCCTGAGTCGCTTCACCAGTATCCTCTTCAGTCGCTCAAACTACCCTCTGTCGCTCCAAGACAGGAGGTGATTGTATACACATCTCCATTTCTGGAAATCCGCAGTCAGACCGCTATGGTCCTTCACCTGCATGTCCAAAAATCACCTCAAGCATGCGACCCCTGCATTTACAATTTTTGTGGAACGGTGCCTAAAAATTTCGACCGCCAAGAGACGGCGTTTGGACTGCTTTTTGTTCCGAAATTTATGGATTTTTAGTAATTTTGCAGTCTTAATATCAGCTAATCCAAGCAATTATGACTAAAGCAGAAATAGCGAGAGAAATAGCAAAGACAACAGGCATCGACAAGGGGGCAGTTGTTACTGTAATCGAACAGGTTATGACCGTAGTCAAGGATAGCCTTGCTCACGGCGAGAACGTATATCTACGTGGCTTTGGCTATTTTATAGTCAAGATACGTGCGGAGAAGACCGCTCGCAACATCAGTAAGAATACGACCATCATTATTCCGGCACACAATATCCCGGCGTTCAAACCTGCCAACACCTTCAAAGAGGAAGTTTCTAAGTAAATGAAAATCACCCCAACATCAAAGAAGGCTATTTCGGCAATGCTCGTTTTATTGTTAATGGCCGGATTATATGGAGCAATTATTGCCTTGTGCAATCAGTATCTGCGAGAACATGATATGTTGACGAAGTCATCCAAATTTATTCTCGGAGTAATTATGTTTGCCGGATTCTATTTTATTTATAAATGGTTTTCAAAACGGATTGACTCAATCCAAAAGCAAAACGATTGATAGACTACTACTAATGAATATGGTGAAGCTCCCGTTTATGATATGATTGCTGATTACGACTGTCTCATCAATAGGGTAGAACTGCCGGACAGGATTGCCGGAGATGACGGCAATGTATATATGTAGAATTGTATATCCAAATTATGTGCTTTTTCAGATTCTCGTCTTATAGGCGTTCCGATTATGGCTTTTCCTTTCGGTATAGCTGGAATATCATTCCTCCAGTCTTAGGCTATAGTTTAGATCGCTTTGTGATTTTTCAAACTTGTCGTTAAGCAGGGTGAGTTTGTTTGCATCCTCTCTCAGAAAGTTGAATACCTGATTATTGTCATTCGTTATGCACTGCCATACAGTGGCGTCTTCATCACCGGGAATGCCGCGCAGAGTCAAACGTTTGCCGTTATAGGTAAAGGTGCGGTCCTCCCCATTCTCCGCCTCTTGGTATGTGACAGTCAGTTGGAACGTACCGTTCCCGCTGTGTTCGCGGTTGCGTATGGTAAGCTTATACTCGATGCCCGGGCATGATGCGCCCGGCAGTATCCCCTCGTAGGAATGTACTTGCATCTTGCCAAGTTCCATCGCGGTCTCCTCTCCCGAGGAACGGAAGAGTATTGACGAGCGTTGGCTGATGATCCATTGACCGTCCGCTTCACGTCGTAAACTCTTAGTGTCATCATTTTCCGTGTCCCATACGTGTATACCCGAAGGCAGCGTGCGTCGTTGGAGTATCTCGCTGTCAGAACCATCCGGCAAGAATATTTCAACTTGCGTTGAATCAGGCGCGAAGACAATGAACGCCTGATTATTGCTCCCGTCTGCAGACTCCATGCGTATCCCATCTTCCCACAGGCGAATACAGTTATTCAGAACCTCACACCAGGTATAGCCTGCGGAACCTATGCAGCCATGGCTGTCACGGTCAGCTCCGACAGGTTGCTTTGAGTACAATCTCGCACTTTCTGCCTCCATGTAAGGATGATACTTGCCGCTGTGTATGACTTCCAAAGTGTCACCGGGACGTATTCCCGGCGATTGGTCAATGCTTGTATCAGGAATGATGAACGACATGGTATCGCCGGCATTGGTGACTATTGTGGCAGTTTGGATACTCTCTTCATATGCCACAGTGGTGACTATCCCATTAGACGTGCTTGTACCGCTGCACGAGGGGAAAACTGCCGCTATGCAAAGTCCTGCAAACAGTATTTTTGTTATCATTGTCATTCTTTGTTTTGTATTAATTGGAGACTACAAATATGGTTGGCATAGACAGTGTGTGTCGCAAAACCATCTTCTCTGTCCGAATCACTGATGCTTTTTCAATTCAATCGACGTCATAATCGGTAGTCTTATATGTGCAAAGATAGCGATTCTTTCTTACATATAAACGCTCCGACTCTTAGAAACGAACTAAGGTCGGAATATTCCCTTGACTTATTACTTAAGTTTTAGAAGATGGCTCGTTCTGTGTTCTACTATCATCACAAACGTTTAAAAGCTAAGTGCCTACTATAAATAAATGTGCATATGATTGGCTTATAGTGAGAGCGAGATATGAAGACGTGAAGATGGAATTATGGGGTTCCAT
>CAMTMX010000031.1 GCA_947073495.1 uncultured Porphyromonadaceae bacterium | reverse complement strand
TAGTATAATTCCTATCCATGTTATTATGCTCTTCATATTAATAATGTATTGATGTATTTTAATGGAGAATTTGATTTATTGAAAACTTCATTCCAAAAAATACGGATTTATAAAATAAAGATGCCTTTGTTTTTTCATAATTTAATATTTTTCTGATTGGAGATGTTCCATAAAATCCTATCTTCCATTCATATCGTTCTGCATTAACTGTAGATATTCCTTCAAAGTTAAGCTCACCTATGCTTATAGTTTGATAACCGTCAAAACCAAGACGGGCAATACCCCAAGGAAGTCCATGAGATCCCGCTACATATCCTGCAGCCATGTTGCCTATGTCTCTTGCTGATGTTATCAATTTTTTCCCATTTTCAGAAACTCCTATTTGCATTCCTCTGTATTTATAAGTGATTTCTTCTGACACAACATTATTTGTGCCATTTGTTACTTTAAAATCATAGGGATGACCATTTCGTGCCTTGTCCATATATTCCGGCAAAGAGGGAGTATGATTTACGATCTTATCGAGAAAGTTTATTCCACTTTGATCTGTCAAATCAATCGTTGCATCCTCCGCCCATCTATTCTCTTCACTATAGTAGAATGACGTTGCGGAAGTTGTCTCTCCAATTGATTCCCCGGTCGTTATATATTCTCCTTCCTCGTTCATTTTATAAACATAAATGTTCAGATCGTCATCTAATTTTCCTCTGATAACTTTATAAGTTCCATCGGACTGCTCCTCCAATTTTGTATACCTCCCGGTCGGATCAATGAAATTGATCGGGTTGCCGTTGCAGTAGGCGTATGGTGACAGCCATGAGAATTTCTCTGCCTCCGGGTCGATCGTCGTGAAGCGCTGGAAGGATGCCACGTAGTTGCGTGCCTCGAAATCGTATTCGTTCAAAGCTCCTCCGGCAAGGCGTTCCTTGCCTCCGAACAGGTAGCGGTTGTCCGCCGCCCCGCCTCCGTACTCCGGCTCAAGCCAAGGCTCTCCCGAAGCATAGTAATCGATCGCAGTACAATCATCGTTTAAATACAGTATATTTAGTCAGTTTTCATTAATTTTGCCGGTCCCATAAATTTTCCATTTTTAAAATAGCTAAAGCCATCAAAGAAGTCGTCAGGGTATATCACCACACTTCCCGGACGGTTTTTTATTGAATCTTCCCAATTTTGTTTCTTATGTCGATAATCCAGATCCTTAACCAATATTTTATGACGGTTGCGCATTTCCTCTTCATATTTGAAATCTCTTCCCGGCCATGTGTTAAAAATATACCTTGAAGAAACAACAGAATCCAAAACACACAAAGGTCCAGAATCGTATATTATACTAATTTCTTTAGGATTACTCTCGACATAAGAAAACTGTATAGAAATAATTTCTGTCGGACACTTTGAGAAAACGACATAGTCTGTTCCGGGATTTTCAATAGAGTCATGAAAATAAAATTTGAATTCACAATCATCAATCTCTTGTTGGGTAATATACAAACCGGCTTTTTCAAACAGATATGTTTTTGGGGTTCCCGACCACCAGCTAAGTCCGCATCCTGTGAAAATAAGGATATAAATAATTAAAACAAAACTGTTCCGTTTCATATCTTACATTTTTAAGTTTTTAACCTTATCAACCCAAGATCTTCTACTTTCACAAACGCAAGTAGAAGATCTCATTAAATCTCTATTTTGATTTTATCATGTTATATAAATACAACACGCTCTTTGACACCCCCATGCCAATTGAATATGACAATTTCATATTCTGCCTATCCGAGGATGTGCCGAAATATCCCAACCTCCAGCCAAACATTTCAGCATTACGTGTGCTTATACCTTCGCTCATAAATTTTAGATGGGTGAGTGATTGATATCCGTCAAAACCGAGACGGGCGACACCCCAAGGCAGTCCGTTGGAACCAGCAACAAAACCTGCTGCAATATTACCTATATCCCTTCCTGATGATATCAGTGGTTTATCACCCCCGATAATACCGATCTGCATACCCCGATACATATATTGGGGTTCCTTCGAAATTACATGATCAGTTCCATTTGTGGTCTTGAAATCATACGGATGAAAATTCCGAGCCTTGTCCATATATTCCGGTAATGATGGAGTATGGTTCATGATCATTTCAATAAAGGACTTGCCACTCCTATCATTAAAATCTATTACGCTTTCTGTAGCCCATCTATTTTCTTCACTATAATAAAAAGAGGTTGCTGACGTAGTTTCTCCGATTGATATTCCTGTATTAACCAATTCTCCGTCCTCATTTTTACAATACAGGTATACGTTCAGGTCATCGTCAAGCTCTCCACCGACAACCTCGTAAACTCCGGGCGATTTGAGTGTGACCTGAGTATGAGCCCCGGTCGGGTCAATGAAGTTGATCGGGTTTCCGTTGCAGTAGGCGTATGGTGACAGCCATGAGAATTTCTCTGCCTCCGGGTCGATGGTCGTGAAGCGCTGGAAGGATGCCACGTAGTTACGCGCCTCGAAGTCGTATTCGTTCAAGGCTCCTCCGGCAATGCGCTCCTTGCCTCCGAAAAGGTACCGATTACCCGCCGCTCCGCTGCCGTACTCCGGCTCAAGCCAAGGCTCGCCCGACGCATAGTAATCAGTCCGCTGTACTAACTTCCCGGTCTTGTCGTATACACCGATATTGTTACCCTGGAAATCGGTAAGGTAATAATATGGACTTCCCGCAGAATCGAAGAACCCTCCAGGAAACCTCGACATCACGATCGCACTCTTACTGACGACATGCCCGTTGCCGGTATAGCCCTTTGTCTCAGTGGACTGCACTCCTCCCGAGGAGTTATATATGTTGAGGGTCGTTGCCGTCTTCCTCCCGAGACCGTCACGAGTAACGGACATCTGTACCCCGGACGATTTCTCATATGTCAGCATACCGTTGTTGTCATAAGTCACTGACGTGACACCCCTCGTGCCATCGGAGGTCAGCCGTCCCGAGGCGTCATATCCCAATGAGTATGTACCGCTCTTCCTGATGCCGGTCCTCCTGTCATACACCTGAGCACCGGTGCTCACCGTAACGGAGGTAAGACGGTTACCCGTATAGCTCCCCGATATGTCGTCGAGAACCCCGTAGCTCTTACCTCCGGATGGAAGAAGGTCGGTCACTCCCATACGCTTGAGGGTCAGCAGTCCGCCGCGGTCGTTGTAGCTGAACGTCTCCGTGTAGTCGGAACCGCTCTCGCCTCCCGAGTATTTCGCCTCGGTCAGGAAACCGCGGTTGTTGTAGGTGTAGAGGTAACTGTACCCGTCAAGGTCCCTCCTCGACACGAATCCGTTGTAGCGTGGCTTCGAACTGTCGGCGTAGTAGAGCTTTTCTGTCAGTGTCTTCCCTGAGAGTGCCGTCTTCAGCGAAGTGGTCCAGCCGTGGATGTCATATGTCATCGTCCTCGTCACGTTCCCGGACTTAAGTGTGGACACACGTCCCAACCGGTCATAGGTGTAGGTGAACACCGCGCTGTCACCCTTCACAGTCGGAGCGTTAGCCCCCGTGGTCTCCTTCCATTCGATGATGCTTGTCCTTGTCACGCGGCCTGCCTTGTCGTAGGTGTTGTAGGTGTCGCGGTCGCGGTAGATGTTCTTTTCGGTGGATCCGGCTATACCCCGGTGTGTCTCGTGTACCGACGCGACGCTCCCGTCATGATTGTAGAACGTCGTGCGACGCCCGATGTTGTATCCCGTGCTGCTCCGCTGGTGTTCCCTCCCGTCCTTGTCGTAGAAGTAGATCTCCCAGCCTTCACCCGTGTACATCCCTGCAAGCTTACCCTTCGCACTGCTGTTGACGGCGTTCCCCCTCAGGGACGACGCCACCCTCGACGTGATACCCAGTGTCGACAGGTTCTTGTAGGTCCTTGTCTCACCGTCCGCCGGTATCATGTCGTGCCTGTCGTAATACCATGCAAGCGTGACCGAAGTCCCCGTGATTTTCGATGCGGGTGCCGGTGATATGGTGTACCCCTGGAAAGTGCCCGATGTCGAGGCGGTAGCCGTGCGGCATGTCCCCGCGTAGGCGGAGGCTTCCGTGTCTGTCAGGGCGCAGTCCATCTGCAGCACCCTTCTCCCGCACCCGTCGTAGGCGTAAAGGCGCCATGTGCCGTCGGCAAGGTCATGGCTTTTCTCCGCCGTGAGACGGTCGGCGTTGTCGTAGAGGTATCTGCACTCTTTCGCCCCGGGGAGTTTCTTGGTCACGAGTCTCCCCCTCGTGTCATGGTCGTACCAATAGGCGAGGTCCTTCATCGTGGCTGATGTCCTGAGGCCGCCTGCCTCTGCTCCCGGGGGAAGGATGTAGCGCAGGTCGCCGTAATCGTCATATACATAATAGGTCGCCTTCCCGCCGTGTTTCACGCAAACCGCGTTGCCGCGCAGGTCGGTGTAGGTCTCCGTGGTTATCCCGTCCTCGTCGGTGGCGAGGGTGACGCGCAACGCCCCCGTCGCCCAGTTGCCTGATTTTGTGACCCCGGTGGCAGAGGGCGTGTACTTTGCGCACGCCCTTGTCCCGCCGTCGTTTATATAGATGGCGGTGGTCTTTTTCTTCCCGTTGTTGTGCCAGGCGTCGCCCGACATCGTGGAGGAGAGGGCGACATCCCTCGGGCTCGCCTCGTATGCGGTCTGCGAGTACGGGTGACCGTCGCTTGTCGCTGAGGTGGCTGCCGACTTGAGTGACGAAGCCGTGGTCACGCTCATGGTCGTGGGCGCGGGCTCCCATGTGCGGTACCCCCTCCCCATGTTGTCGTATTCGGTCAATACGCCCACAACCCCGGAGGGGAATTCGGAGAACGCTCCCCAGATTCTTCCCAACCCGTCGTATCGCTCCACGTTGGAGACGTAGGATGAAGGACCGGAGTATCTGCGTGTGGTCATGGAGTTGGCTCCGGTCTGGCTTATGCTGTAGAGGTAGGTCTCCGACACCTTGCCGTTGACGGCGACGGACGACAGACGGTTGTTGCTGTCGTAGCCGTAGACGGTCTTAACACCGGAGGGGTCGGTCAGCGACGAGACCCCGACAAGGGTCTTCCACGTCGCCGTTGATGTGAGCGTGCCGCCCACCGTCTGCGTCAGGGGGTACATCCCGTTGACGTCCCAGGTGTAGGAGGTGGTCACCCCGTCGTTCCCTTTCCAGGACTTGAGCGTGCCGTCGGTGTTCCAGGTGTAGGTCTTTGCCGTCACGTATGCCCCGGAGCCCCTGCGGTATCTCAGGGATGTCGGACGGAAAAGGAGCCCTGAACGCATGGAGGCGTTGGCGAGCCGGTATTCCTGCACGGACGTGCCGCTGGTCTCGCGGCCGCCGGTCACCGTGCCTCTCACGTTGGCGTCGTTCATAGCCTTGGCGACCGTCGTGGATACGGAATCCGTGTAGAATGTCTCCGTACGTATGCTGCCGCCGGCGTTCGACACCGTCACCGACGAGCGCAGCTGTGTCCCGGGGAGCCACGTGTAGTTTTCCGTGACGCTGTACTGTCCGTTGCCGGTGTATTCGGTGGTGGTGACGGACGTGAGACGTGTCACTTTCTTGCTGACGTTGTACGACCTGACGGTATAGATGTCGCGCTCGCCGTATTCATAGCGTAAATTCGGAGTGAGGAAACAGTATTTCTCCTCGTCGAAGTCGGGGGAGGTACGCCCTGCCGATGACTGTACCCGCTCCCTCTTTATGTAGAGTCCGCCGTACGCAGTACCCTCATCAGTGGCGGTGTAGGAGTATGTCCTCTTCTCGGCGAGCGTGTAGCCGCCCCCGTCGCTGCGGTAGACCTCGGTCTCTGATTCCTGGGGGGATCCCCCGAAGACCGTTCCCATGATGTCGGGGAGGATGTTGCCGAGCCCCTGTATGGCGACCTTGTTGGTGCAGTCCTTCCTGAAGCGGTGGACTGTCTTCCCCTCAGCGTGTATCTCCGCCGTCTCCTCATACCATATCAGGTCTTCCCCGAAGCGGTAGGATGAGTAGGAGGAGGTCGGCACCGCCATCAGCCTGCCGTATTCGCTGATTTTCGAACCGCTTGTCGGGTTGTCTCCAAGTGTCCCCGGAGGTGCCACCAGGATCGCCTGTGACAGGAATGTAGACGCGAGTGGCAGAGCCTCCACCTTCGCGAGCCCGTCGCCGTTCTTGCCGTAGACATATCTCACCGTCCTCGGGTTCTGGTCGGTCGCGGAGGTGCGCAGGGTGACCTTCCTCACCCTCAGCCCGCCCCCGAACGACAGTTTCGTGTCTTTCGTGCCCGTTATGTGGTAGGTGTCGCAGAAGTCCACGGGAGCGAACCTGTGAGGCTCGTATTCCCACTCCGTCACGCCACCGGTGGGATAGGTCGCCTTGATGAGGATCCGCTCCTTCATCTTGACGGAGTCGGGGGACCGCTCGGCGCCGACGATGGACTCTGTGGTGGTGTTGCCGAGGCTCCCGACACGCATGGTCGGGGCGCTGTAGACCTCCCCAGCGCCTGTCCCCCTGGAGCGGTAGCCCCAGTAGTCGACCCTGTCGGTGCTCCCGCCGCTGTAGGGCTGGTAGCCGAACGTGTATTTCCCGCCGTCGGCGAGGGTGACTGCCTGCAGCATCATCTTCTCCGTGTCCGCGGTGCCGTGGGTCAACGTGACGGCGGCGACCTGCGTGGTGCCCGCCTTGACCGTGAGCGTCTTGAGCATCCCCGAGGTATAGCTGAGTGTCACGCTGCCGCCGGGGAATGTCACCGAGGTCAGGTTCAGGCCCTTGTCGATGATCTGTTGCGGGAGCATCGTGCTCCCGTCGGAGGAGGCGTCAGGGTCAGGGCCCGTGGTGCCTATGCGGTAATAGTAGGTCTTGGCGGTTCCGACTGACCAGGCAATGCGAGTGCCGGTCTCCCAGGTGAAGTTGACGGTGCGTCCCGAGGGGAGGGAGACGCTCTTAGGAGCCCATTCGGTGATGGCGCCGTCGTTGTCGGAGAGTCCTTTCTGGCTGAAGTCCCACACCCTGCCCGCAGGGTCGGTCACCTTGATCGCAGTGATCAGGGTGTCGCATTCTATCCGGTATTCGGAGTGTCCGGGGGCGTGCAGCCGCCCGTTCTCGTAATAGGCGTTGAAGCTGGCGTCGGGCATGTGTACTGTGAAGATGTCCCTCTCCGGGTCGAGACCCCGGTTGCCGTTCAGCGCGTACCGGCTGACCATGCACCGGTGAAGTTCGCCGTGGGTCATGCTGTAGTCCCTCCTGTCACCCGTGAAGGGGTAAGTGCCGTCGGGGCGTCCGAAAACCTGACGGGTGATCCGAAGTGCCGGAAGGAACGTCCACCCGTAGCCCACCGGGTACGGGTCCTCCCTGTCCTTTATCCCGTTGCTGTGGTAGCGCAGGCTGAACGGGATGTCGAGTCCGTCGGCGGAGACGGTATAAAGGGGGACCTCGAAGGTGACCGCACCCGTCGACAGAGCCGGGGCTGGCATCGTGACGGCGCGCAGCCGCGAGGCGTGAGGGTTCTCAGGCCATATGTTGACTCCCGGGTCGTTCATCTGTATCATCGCCCTGAAACGCACGGAGTCCACTCCGTGCCGCAGCGTGTCGGGCATGACGTCTTTTTTCATGAGTGTGTCTCCCGTCCCGGCAAGAGGTGAGGTATGTGAGGGACGCGGGCTGCCGGTCAGTCCGCCTGCGGCGGCAGCCGCGAGGGCGGTCACCGCCATGAGTATGTACAGGGATATTGCGTTTGCTTTCATGATGCAGGAATGTTGTTCGGTCTGTGTTGTATGTCTGTGATATAAGTCATGTCCGGGGGTGTCCGCCGGCATCGGGGGATGTCCCCGCGACCGGGGTGCTCGGGTCACCTCACGGTGACCACGCGTTTCTCCATGTGTGCGCCGCATGTGACGGCGACTATGTAGCGTCCGGGGTGGAACGACCCGCAGGGGATTCTCACAGGGGTGTCCGCCGACAGTGTCGCCTCCCCGCTGTGGAACGCCATCCCTCCCTCGGAGGCGACGCTGACACGGATGGCGGCTGTCGCCGTACTGCCGGTGGTTATGGTGATCTCTCCGCCGGAGCATTCTATCACGGCTTCCGAAAGGATCCTTTCAACGTCCGGTTCCACGGGGTCATCCTTTCCTCGTGTTTTCATGCTACCTGATTCGGAGGGGTCGATGACATGGGCGTATCTTACGGTCGCTGTCTCCCCGTCTACGGTGGCGGACTCCTCCGTCTGTATCGCCACGGGAAGGGGTCCGCCAGATGCGGGGAACCATCTGTAGCGTCTGAAGGAATGTGTGAACGTCGGGTCCTTCGGGACAGTTGTTGCCGCTTCAGTTCCGGATTCGGTCCAGTCCTCGAGGAACACGGTCTCCTCGACCGTCATGAAAACGTCGAGGGTGTCGCCGGGTGCGGTGACAAGCCTGCCACGCACGGCAGGGATGGAGCCGTATGTGCCTTCCCTCCTCACGTTGAAATCACGGCTGTCGGTGCCCGACGCGGTGTATGGGTGTGCGGCGCTCGTGACGGGGGGCTGGCCGGCATGGATGGCGTTCGTGGGGGGCGGATTCCCGGGCACACTGCGGTGAAGCAGAGACTCCTCCCTGACAAGGAGGACGCTGTCCCGGCGCATCGCGTACCACCGGCGCTGTCCGTCGACGGTCTCGGAGAGAAGGGTGTCGCCATACAATATATAGGAGGCGCTGTACGGGGACTCTTCCCAATTGTCGGAGAGGTCCCAGAGCGGGTCGGGGGTGCTGCAGATGTCCTCTATGGGGCGCGCAGTCATCGGAAGGGTCCGCGTGTCCACACCCGTTGACACGGCTGATCCGGACAATCGCTCAGATGTGACGATTCCGGCTGGCACGCCTGACACCGTCGGGGAAACTGCCAAAATGGCAGGAATCAAGACCAAGGGGATGGAGAAGGGAGGTTTCATGACTATGTAAGGTTAGTTGATTGTCGGAGTTTTTCAATTCGCCATAAAGTTAGCACACATACCCCTGACTTGCAAATATTTTTATATGTTATAAAACATAAAACCAAGAAAATATGCTTTTTGGGGCAATCAGTATTGTTTGTGGGATGGGGTCTTATCCCGGATGGTCAGAATTTGTAGGAGAGCATGAGTTGCAAGGAGTTGGATGAGGATTTGACGCTGTTGAAATATTTGTAGTGGGAGGAACGCAGGTAGTTTGTGTATTGAATTGTGCCGAAGAGCTTTTTCCATAGCTTGAAGTCAACCCGGAACTCTGTCATATTGAGTGATGCCACAGACGCGTCTCCCTGCACATTTAATGTCCGGAAATCCACTACCTTCAAATCAGTGCCAAACTTGTATCCTTTCCATGTATACAGGCGAAAGAAATTGTGAGATAAAGAGATTGCCAACTTGTCTTTGCCAAAGACAAGGTTGAATCCGCCTTTCAGCGAGTATCCTGATGCCCAGTTATAGTTGCGTTCGTCTGTCTGATAATGGTCAGACAGGATAGATCCGAGCGCCACGACATTGGCATGGGCAAAAAAATCATATGTCCATTGGTGCCGTTCGATGTCCCTGAACATAAAACCGACGCCCACAGAGGCGGGAATGCCGAGTTTGTAAGGCACTTTATTGATATTGTCGATTGTGTCGCTGTCGTAGAAATCAAAATGCTGATAAAGACCTATGCTGCCTTTCGACCTGTAGTTGTCAAAGATTTCACGGGCGAGCAGTCTCCCTTTTATTTCTATCTGCGTTAGTAAAGGCTGTGTTTTCAGCATCTGCAATTCTGCCTTGATGGTGAAATAATCGTATGGCTTTGTAGATTTCACTTCAAACCTGTCGCCATATTCGGCATCGATCTGCAGTGCCGCTCCTTGGTGAAGCTCTTTGAAGTGACTGTTGTATAATAAGGTTTTGTAGCCTGCGGATACTCTTATTGCAAAATTAGGAGTGCCGAAAAGCCTGCCACGAGTAGGTCTTACTTTCCAGGCGTCACCGGTGATCAAACGGTTAAATCCTCTGATAGGGGAAAGAATGAATGAAACCAATTCGCGCTCAAACCTTGCCCCTCCTGTAAGTCTGTCGTCGAGGACGGCGTCTGACGCCCGGAATAAAACTTCCCCTATTGCGGCGCCACCGATCGGAGTTGCGATAATATCATTGGTGGAAGGATATTCGCATTCCATAAACATTTCCCACATGCCGCTCCCGGCAATGGCAAAAAGTTCGGACTGCCAGAAATTGAAACCGTTTGCGCGTCCGGCATTGAAATATAAATTTCCGTTATAAGGATGAAGGAAGGTGTTTGTGCCAAGTTTATCGTTATCCCATATAAAGCCATGTTTAAAGTTTTCTTTAATAGAGTTTAAAGAAATATATGCAAAATCTCCACGTTGCACATATCTGTCGAAAGCCCATAGCCCGAGATTGAATCCGATCACCTCCCCGGCAGCTCTCCAAAAATGACGTTTTGTCATTCTTTCCACGTCTAAGGAATCCGGAGGAGCCATATTAGTGGTGTGAAATGATATCGGAATCTGTGCCACACTTGTCAGCGCGGTCATGATGATAGTCATGACCAGAGATAGAAAGCGTGGTTTGATTGATTTCGATTTATAGTCCATCTTATTGTTACAATTGTTTTATCCCCGATCTCTCAGTTGCATAGTTGGTGTATTATTGAGGGATCAGGATATATGACCTCAATATGGATGTCTATAAAACAAAGGAAACCCGACTATGGTTGCACATAGTCGGGTTTGATGAAAACAGTTTCTAAGAATTATTATTTCGCACCAAGATCAGAAAGAACGCGATCTATTTTTTCTTCCGCTTTCTTTACTGTCTCCTCATATTGATCTTTTGAGGGGAGATCTTCACGAACCTCTACATAGAACTTGATTTTAGGTTCGGTGCCTGAAGGACGTACAGAAACCTTGTCGCCTGCTTCTGTGAAGAATTGAAGCACGTTGGAGGTGGTGGGGAAGTTTAGTTTCTCTATCTCTCCGGTCTTCAGATTCTTGCAGTTGAGGTCGGAATAGTCTTTTATGGCGACTACAGGTGAACCGGCGAGCGATTTCGGAGGATTCTCACGGAAATTTTTCATCATGGCGACAATTTCGTCAGCTCCAGTCTTGCCGGGACGAACCACGCTCACACCTCTCTCACGAGAGAAACCATACTCGCTGTAAATATCGATCAGCATTTCATAAAGAGTCATGTTTTTCTCTGCCGCCCAGGCTGCGATCTCACACATGAGGGTGATTGAAGACACCGCATCTTTGTCGCGAACGAAAGTCTCGGGAAGGAATCCGTAGCTTTCTTCACCACCGCCGAGATATCTCTCTTTGCCTTCAAGATTACGCATCACGTCGGCAATCCATTTGAATCCGGTGAAGCAGTCATAGCATTTCACATTGTTGGCTTCTGCAATCCTCTTGATTGTTTCAGTGGTGACGATTGTCTTGACGCAGTATTCGTTGCCTTTGAGCATACCGAGCTCACGGTTGCGTGTGATAAGATAATAGAGGAAAATCATGACAATCTGATTTCCGTTGAGGAGCTGATATTCGCCCTTCCCGTCGCGCACTACAAGTCCGATTCGGTCGGAGTCGGGGTCTGAAGCCACAACAATACTTGCACCTGTCTCTTTAGCCTTTGCAATGCCCATTGCCATCGCCTCCGGGTTTTCAGGATTTGGAGATGCCACAGTAGGGAAGTCTCCGCTTCTCATGTCTTGTTCCGGAACATGGATGACATTCTCAAAGCCACATTTCTTGAGAGAGTCGAAGATGAGCATGCCGCCTGTGCCGTGGATAGGGGTATACACAATCTTCATGTCGGCATGTTTCTTGTCAGTTTCAGGAGACAGGGACAGAGACTTTATGTCATCGAGATATTGTTCGTCGATTTCTTTCCCAATAATTTGGATAAGGTCTTTATTGGGTGCGAACTTGATTTGGTCAACCGAAGTGATGGCATTCACATAAGCGATGGTTTCCACATCGTGGGGTGCGATCATCTGTGCGCCGTCGCTCCAATATGCCTTATAGCCATTATATTCTTTCGGGTTATGGCTGGCAGTCACCATTACTCCGCTCTGGCATCCAAGCTTGCGTATTGTGTAGGAAACTTCCGGCACAGGGCGGCAATCTTCAAAAAGATATACCTTGATTCCGTTTGCCGAGAATATGTCAGCTGCAAGTTCAGCAAATTTCCTTGAGTTGTTGCGCACGTCATGTCCGACAGCCACGGTTATCTGCGGCTCATCTTTGAACACATCGTTCAGATAGTTTGCGAGACCTTGTGTGGCAGCGCCGACAGTATAGATGTTCATGCGGTTGGAACCGGCACCCATGATGCCGCGGAGACCGCCTGTGCCAAATTCGAGATCTTTATAGAAAGCGTCGACGAGTGCAGTTTTGTCATCGTCATCAAGCATTTTCTGCACCGCTGCGCGAGTTTCTGCGTCATATTGGGGGCCAAGCCATTTCTCGGCCTTCTCTTTCACAGTTTTCAACAATTCTTCGTTGGTCATAACTTTATTGGTTATTTGGTTATTTATGCATGTTCTATTTTAGGGTAACTGATATTTATTCAGTCATTATAGAACCCTATAACTCCATCATAAATATCAAAAATCTGCTCGACAAATCCTCTCAATTCCTTCGACAAATAAATTTAAACAATTTCTAAGAGCATGCAAAATAATAATAAATTTCACAAAATATACATTGCATGTTATAAATAATGATTAAATTTGCAAAACAGACCTCTTATTTCAATTAATAATCTTTCTTTTGCGAAAGGAAGCAATTCAATTTTGCCCGCCCTAATAAAGATTGAAGGACACAGTTTGAAAAAGTCAAGAACCTGAATTGAGAGAATTTGTCAGGCAGACTATTGATATTTAAGAAGAGTTATGGGGTTATATAATGTCTGAATAAATATCAAGAAGATGCTGACAAAGACATCAATATCAAGGCAAAACAAAACTCAAACAGTTTATAAATCAAGTTAATAACTTTTCAAATTGGAGATTGTCTGGATAGACATTACAACCCCATAACCTTCAACTTATATTTGCAAAAGTTGATTCAAAAAAAACAAACCACAAAATGTCATCATCACATACCAACGGAAGAGCAGTATTCAATACTAAATTCGGAGCGATTGCAACCACGGTAGGATCGGCCGTGGGTCTCGGAAATATATGGAGATTTCCATACGAAGCGGGAGTGCATGGGGGCGGCGCCTTTATGATCTGCTACCTTATATTTGTTATTTTAATTGGAGTGCCATTGCTATGTGCAGAGTTTTGTATGGGGCGTGGAACCCGCAGCAATATATTCGGTGCCTATAAAAAACTCGGAGGTGGGCGCCTATCACACGTTGCAGGACCGTTGGGGATCCTGGCATCATTGCTTATATTGAGTTTTTATTCTGTAGTGGCAGGATGGACTGTAGAGTATTGCCTTTCATCACTCACAGGAGGGCTTGATTTTTCAAACAGAGAAATCGGCCACGGACAATTCATGGACCTGACAACCGGATGGCGACCACTTGTATGGACGATCGTCTTCCTGATTGCCAATTTTACAATACTGATCAGCGGAGTGACAAAAGGCATTGAAAGGGCATCCAACGTATTAATGCCGCTGCTGTTTATTCTTTTAGTGGCATTTTGTATCAACTCATTCTTTCTGCCGGGGTTTGAGCAAGGAATAAAATTCCTTTTTACTCCCGATTTCAGCAAAATAACCTCCGGAGTGTTGCTTGGAGCCATGGGGCAGGCATTCTTTTCATTAAGTTTAGGACTTGGATGCATGATGACATACGCATCATATTTCAGCAACAAGAATAAATTGGGGAAAACAGCGGCAACTACTGCATTGCTTGATTCTGCGGTTGCCATACTTGCAGGCGTAATAATATTTCCTGCAGTGTTTTCATTCGATCTCTCTCCTGAAGCCGGTCCGACATTAGTATTTGAGGTGCTTCCTTATATATTCAACCAGTTGCCCGGCGGCATGATCTGGTCTACCCTGTTCTTTCTGTTGCTCTTTTTAGCTTCTCTCACATCAACAGTATCAATGAGTGAGATTTCCATCACATATTTCTGCGAGGAGAAAAAGATGAAACGTAAAGGTGCCACCATATTGTCATCAGCAATCGCCCTTGCAGGAGGATTATTATGCGCACTGAGTTTCGGACCTCTAAGCGATTTCACCATCTGCAGCATGACTATATTCAACCTGTTCGATTATCTGTCATCTAACGTTTGTCTTCCCATAGGTGGCTTAATCTGCTCAGTATTTGTAGGATGGTGGGTTGATCAAAAATTCATCAAAGATCAATTGACAGATTATGGGAAATATAAATTCCCATTTTTAGGGTTGTTCCGATTTTGCGTCAGGTGGCTGTGTCCGGTCGCCATCTTCATAATCTTCCTCAACTCAATCGGAATCATTTAAGGTTGAGTGTTTAGGGTTGACCAAAAAATAAATACATGTTAAAAAACATGTATTTATTTTTTGTTTATATATATCATTCAGCTAATTTTGTGATATAATGCAGAAAAGTTTCATTTTTTTGATCTTTCCTGCTATGAGAACTTAAATTATTAATGTTAACCTTAAGAGTATGTTCACTTTTAACCTCATGAAATTTTTATAGACCTTTCCTGTCAATTTTAAGCTGCTGTTCTATCATTATGGAACCACACTCCCGCCTCACTAAATCTTAAAATTGGCTCGAAAATCTTCTATAAATCTTAACATAAGTCAAAAAAGTAAACCTACTCTAAATTTAAATCATGATCTAACGATGGACAGTGCTTTATTTTGGATTGTGCCCATAGCGTCAATACTGGCGCTTTGTATGGCATGGTATTTCTACAGGGGAATGATGCGCGAAAGCGAGGGAAACGAAACGATGCGTAAAATTGCATCTTACGTTCGTCAAGGCGCGATGTCTTATCTACGCCAGCAATATAAAATCGTAGGAATCGTATTCCTCGGGCTGGTTATCCTCTTCTCTATTATGGCATACGGATTCGGGCTACAGAATCCTTGGGTGCCCGTTGCATTCCTTACCGGAGGTTTTTTCAGTGGACTTGCCGGCTATCTCGGCATGAAGACAGCAACGTACGCGTCTGCCCGTACTGCCAACGCTGCAAGCAAAAGCCTTAACGCCGGTCTGAGGGTGGCGTTCCGAAGCGGTGCCGTTATGGGACTTGTCGTGGTGGGTCTCGGGCTCCTCGACATCTCATTCTGGTATATCCTTTTAAGCTGGATTGAACCTGCAGACGGGACACATAAACTGACCATGATCACCACAACAATGCTTACATTTGGCATGGGAGCATCGACTCAGGCATTGTTCGCCCGTGTGGGTGGAGGAATATACACAAAAGCCGCCGACGTAGGAGCCGATCTCGTAGGGAAAGTAGAAGCAGGCATTCCGGAAGACGATCCTCGAAACCCCGCCACTATAGCCGACAATGTAGGAGATAATGTCGGAGACGTTGCCGGAATGGGTGCCGACCTTTACGAAAGCTACTGTGGCTCAATACTTGCGACCGCAGCATTGGGTGCAGCTGCAGGCGCGGGAGCCGTGGGAGCAATGGACGTTGACAGCGCAGTAGCCTTGCAGGTAAAGGCAGTTCTCGCACCTATGCTTATTGCTGCTGTCGGCATTATCCTTTCCATCATAGGCATATTCGCTGTGAAGACCAAAGAGAATGCTTCTATGAAGAATCTTCTCAACTCTCTTGCCACTGGCACAAATCTTAGTTCAGCCCTGATCGTGATTGCAACATTCTGCATCCTCTATCTGCTCAACATACCGAACTGGATAAACATCTCATTCGCTGTAGTGGTCGGATTGCTGGTGGGAATCATTATCGGACGTGCCACCGAATATTACACATCCCAGTCTTACAATCCTACCAAGAAACTTGCAGAAAGCGGACAGACAGGACCTGCCACAGTTATTATCTCTGGAGTTGGTCTCGGCATGATATCCACAGCTGTACCTGTTATAGCAGTCGTTGCCGGCATTATCCTCAGCTATTGGCTTGCAAGCGGTTTTGATTTCGCAAACATTTCATGGGGGCTTTACGGAATCGGCATAGCAGCCGTGGGTATGCTGTCGACACTTGGGATAACACTTGCCACAGACGCTTACGGACCAATTGCCGATAATGCCGGAGGCAATGCTGAGATGAGCGGACTCGGAGAAGGCGTGCGCAAACGTACTGATGCGCTCGATTCTTTGGGCAATACTACAGCTGCAACAGGTAAAGGATTTGCGATCGGCTCGGCAGCCCTCACCGGACTTGCCCTTCTCGCATCTTATATTGAAGAAATCCGTATAGGACTTCATAGAATCGGCGCTGAATTTATCCAGATCGGCACTTCTTTAAGCGACGAAGCAATTCAAATACCTCTTCAAGAGGCAACATTCACCGATTTCATGATGGCATACAACGTAAACCTCATGAACCCTATGGTGCTTGCAGGTATGTTCATCGGGGCGATGATGGCATTCCTTTTCTGTGGATTGACAATGAATGCGGTAGGACGTGCCGCCGCCCACATGGTTGAAGAAGTAAGACGCCAGTTCCGCACAATCAAAGGTATCCTGACAGGAGATGCAGAACCCGATTATGCCCGTTGTGTGCAAATCAGCACAAAAGGGGCACAAAAAGAGATGGTATTCCCTTCACTTCTTGCTATAGCTGTCCCGATCATCGTAGGGCTAATATTTGGAGTGCCGGGGGTTATAGGTCTTCTTACCGGAGGATTGAGCGCCGGTTTCGTTCTTGCTATCTTTATGGCGAATGCAGGTGGCGCGTGGGATAACGCAAAGAAATATATCGAAGAAGGGAACTTTGGAGGTAAAGGGAGCGAAGTCCACAAAGCGACTGTCGTAGGAGATACGGTAGGAGATCCTTTCAAAGACACATCCGGTCCGAGTTTGAACATCCTGATCAAGTTGATGTCGATGGTTGCCATAGTAATGGCAGGTCTGACAGTCAGCTGGAGCCTGTTTTAGAAACTCAAATAATCTCTAATTAAAATGCCTCGGCAAATTGAATTGCCGAGGCATTGATTTTTGATTGATTGCAAAATTAGTTATCAAAGCGGATGAAATCGCCTTGAGCATCAAAAAACATATCGACACCCGACACAAGTTCAACCTCATATCCATCTGCCGTACGGGTAATATCATTAACACCATAGTTCTGATAATTGGTATTAAGATATTCTTCGATAGCACTCGGGATTATTCCGGAAGGGATCGAGTGCCCATCAGGAGCATCTACTTCAACCCATTCACCATCGGCGTTAAACACTATTTCCTGACCATCTGTGAAATCCACATCATAAAGGACCACTCCATGATCAAGTTCTTTAGTGACAGAAAGGACTTTTGCCATCGGATAATAGTCGGTTATAAATGTTTGGGCTTTCTGCGGAAGATTGCTCACTGTTATGGCGGTCTCAATGTCTTTATCGTTATCATCATCTGAGCATGACATCATTGTCCCTACCATCATAAGGCTTGCAAACAACAAAACTACAAATCTAAATTTCTTATTCATAATAAAACAATAATTAAGCGGCAGCAACATTCTCCCACTTATTGCCTAAACAAATAAGACTCGTCAGCAGTTCAAGTCAGTCCCAACATTCCGTTTCGGATGCGATCTGAGGAATTGTTGATGAATGATAGACCGGATCTTTCCCTTCCTTACGTTGTTTTAAGTAATCTTTCAACAAACGGATTGCATATTTGCCAAGTAAAGAAATAGCTCCAAGGTTGCAAAGTGTCATCAAGGCCATTGTAATGTCGGCAAATCCCCACACAAGATCAAGCGAACACACGGCACCCAGATAGACCATCGCCCCTACCAGCAGACGATATAACTGTATTAAGAGATCACTGTTCTTGATAAAACGGATATTGGTCTCTCCATAATAATAATTCGCAATGATACTGGTAAATGCAAAGAAAAGTATAGCTACACTCACAAATATGGACCCATAATTATGACCGCCACCCAATTCTGAGTCAATAGCTTTCTGAGTCAAGACAATACCGTCGTGACCTTCAAGAAACATCCCGCTGCACAATATGATGAATGCAGTGGCGCTGCAGATTAGAATAGTGTCGGTGTAGACCCCAAGAGCCTGGATGAGACCCTGTTTCACCGGATGAGATACTGAAGCTGTCGCAGCGGCATTTGGAGTGGAACCTTCACCTGCCTCGTTGCTGAACAGGCCTCTCTTCACACCCATCGTCATAGCCGCACCTATAAACCCTCCGGCAGCCTGACCTACGCCGAACGCATTATCTATAATCATGGCGAACACATGAGGGATTTTGTCTATGTTCATGATTACAATCACTACGGCAAGAAGAATATAGGCAATCGCCATGACAGGGACTACGATCTCACTAAATTTCGATATACTTTTTATTCCGCCAAAAATAATTATTAATGTAAGCACAGTCAGAATCATACCCATCCACACACGCGGAAAGGAATAACATTCCTGAAATGCAGAAGCTATAGTGTTAGACTGAACAGTGTTGAACGCAAATCCGAAGGTTAACGTGATCAACACGGCGAATATAACAGCCCACCAACGTTTATGCAAACCTTTTTGAATATAATAAGCAGGCCCACCCATAAACGAACCCTTACCCTTTACCTTGAACAACTGGGCAAGTGTTGACTCAATAAAAGCACTCGAAGCGCCCAACAATGCAATCAGCCACATCCAGAAGACGGAGCCCGGACCACCAACTGCGATTGCTGTCGCCACACCTGCCAGATTACCTGTGCCGACACGTGAAGCGATAGAAATCGCAAATGCCTGGAAAGAGCTTACCGCACCATGATGATGGTGTGTTGAGGGCATGTTGTTTTTACTGCCCGATTTGACCAGAAGACGGCACATCTCGCCAATCATTCTGAACTGCACTCCCCGTGTTGCGATCGTGAAATAAATCGCTATGGCGAGCAATGTGAAGACCATCACATAGTCTGTCAGTATTCCGCTTATTGCCTGTACTGTTTTTTCCATATCTACCGGTATAGGATTAAAAGGTTAATCTAACTTATATTATGAAGTTGTCAATATTTTTCAACGGAACATCGAATCAAGACGGGCATCATCAAGAAGACAATATACCCTGTTTCCGTTAGGAGTGTAAGCCGGAGAAGGGAGAGAGAACAATTCCCCTACAAGATGTTCCATCTCGTCTGTAGTGAGCCGTCTCCCCTTTGTTATGGCAGAAGTGCGAGCCATTACTAAAGCTAAACGCTCGGGCAGACTTCCTGCAACATTGCCTTCATTGCCATAGTTGACACCATCTTCTGTGACCGATTCAAGAATCTTAAGCACGATATCCTTTGGGTCGGAATCTTTGAGCATGGCGGGAACTGCGACTATCTTCCATTTATTATCCTCGTCATATTCGATTTTAAATCCCAATCTTGCCAGTTCGTCATCCACTTCTTCCAAGGCATGCTGATACTCCGGATCAAGTGTCAAGGTCTCCGGAAACATAATCCCTTGAGAAACCTGATCCTCTTGTTCCATCTGAGCCAGATATTTCTCAAAAAGAATTCTCACATGAGCACGATGCTGATCTATTATTATCAAACCTTCTCGTGAGGATGTGACTATAAAACTTTGGGCATGCTGTACACAGATCGCACTGACTGCGGCGGTATTTTCCATTTCCGGTAAAATATCATCGTCAGACTCGATAGCCCCGGAAGAAGCGGTTTCATTAAGATTCTTATCTGATGAGCTAATAAAATCCGCATACAAGGAATCCCAGTTTCTTGAAACTCGTCCGTTATTACGATTAGTCATGGTCTTACCCAAAGAACTGCTGCCCACTCCTGGAAAAAAAGCACCTCTTGAGTCATTATCAGTATCAAGTCCTAATCCGGAAGGACGATTGATAAATGATTTTTGCTGTTCGACAAAAGGATTATAATTTTCCGGAATATCAAGAGTGGGACGCTCGGGAGATTCACCTTGGGGTAAAGGATCAACCGGAAGCACATCACTATTGAAATCAATAGAGGGGACAGCTCCGAATTTCCCTAATGCTGCCTTTACCGAAGCTTGAAGGATAGGCCAGATCTCCTGTTCATATTCAAACTTTATCTCATTTTTTGTGGGATGAATGTTTACATCAATGCTTGCCGGGTCTACTTCAAATTTCAAAAAATAGCATGGCTGCGTGTCTGCGGCGATCAATGAATCATAACAATTCATAATAGCCTTATGAAAATATGGATGACGCATATTTCTGCCGTTGACAATAAGATATTGTAACGGATTTCTTCTACGGGCAAACTCCGGACGGGAAATAAAACCTGCAATCTTAATCAAAGTTGTGTCAACATTGATCGGGAGCAGATGCAGGTCAAGATTATTTTTCCAAATATCCCCTATCCTTTGTTTAAACGTAGCAGCACGTAAATCAAGCACACGGGTTCCTGTGTCTATGCTCATTCGGATATTATTGTTGACCAAAGCAAGACGCTCGAACTCTCGCATAATATTGGAAGTCTCTACATTATCCGTTTTCAGAAACTTCCTGCGGGCGGGGACATTAAAGAAGATATTCTTCACCATTATATTTACGCCCCTGTCGCATACGCAAGGTTCTTGCGACTCAACCTTTGATGCATTTATCACGAGTCTGGTGCCTATCGTGGAATCATCTGTACGCGTCTTTACCTCGACCTGAGATATAGCACAAATAGAAGGCAATGCCTCCCCTCTGAAACCCATGGTGCGTAGAGAAAACAAGTCTTCCGCTCCTCTTATTTTCGATGTGGCATGACGTTCAAACGCCATTCTTGCGTCTGTCTCGCTCATACCTTTCCCATTGTCGACAACCTGAATAAGAGTTCTTCCTGCATCTTTGATAAAAACGCGGATGTCCGTAGCTCCGGCATCCACCGCATTTTCCACAAGCTCCTTGATGACAGAGGCGGGACGCTGTATCACCTCTCCCGCCGCAATCTGATTGGCTACAGAATCTGGCAACAGTTTAATGACATCACTCATTCTCTATCCTCCTTTTTTATAATATTTTCTTTGATGAGAGATGATTGTTGTTCCGTCTCTTTTGAAGAAGTCTCTTCCTCTTCCTTGCTTACGTTCTCTTCAACAGCATTTCCTTCTTCAACTGTTTTATCAGCATTATTCATGGAAATGCTGTCGCTTTCTTCAAGCTGCCTAAGAGAATCATCACCGGGTAAAAGGGTGGCAATTGAATCAGGAGCAATCCCCTCTATTGCCGGGATATCGTCAGCCAGGGGCAAAGAAGTCTTGGGTGCAATGAATCGCGTGCCTGAAAAAGATTTGGGTTCGCCAAAATCTGATGGTGCAAGGAAATATTGCTCAAGAATGTCTGGGACTTCTCCGAGATTATCAGCCCAATGAAGGCGATCTCCATACCATTCTCTTTCGGGACGCAAAGAAGACCACCATCGAAATTTTTGAAGATACTGCTCAGATTTCTTTACAAGAAATATCGGCGTCACCTTACCTGTCACTTCAGGCCACATTTTCAACCGATCCATCTTGTTGCTGTCGAGTTCTATCGTAAGAAACGAGCTTTCTGCTGTCACCATTCGGTTGTATGTCGAATCTGACTCCTGAGGCAAAAATATGGTCTCCACGTTTCCGGAAATTTCAAGTTTTTTGAGAGTCTGATTCTCGAAAGTTGCAAACAGTGTTTTGCCGGAAAGCTGATTATAGAAATCTTCATCCACATGCTCTGACATCATTCCTGATTCGGGAAGCACTGCCCAATCCGCAGTGGAATCATTGAAATGCACGTCTATCCTATTTCCTGTCACCTGGCGTTCTCCACTCCATACAATCGGTTTCCTAAACATGAACATCATGGAATCGCGTTCCACAAACACCATCGAATCCGCCACACCCTGAAGATCCTGTTTAAAGAATCGCGCCCTGTGATATGCCAATGCCACATGGAAATCCTTGGGTACTTTAGGGATGGAATCTTTCTGTGCCGCTACGGTATCAGACCTCAATTCCTCAACTATACCCGCTTCGGGATTCGCCTCCCCCGGAAATATACCTTCCGGCTGGTCATTTTCCCCTTCATGCCTGGAATCAGCCAAATTAACCGGTGCAGGTTTTGTGGATGCATTGCTCTGTTTAGGCGCAGGAATTGCAGCACTTAAAAGTTGCAAAGGAGCATTAACAAGCTGGGGCACTATTGAAAAGAAAATGCTGTCTATCCAAATAGAGAAATCTGTAGCCTTAATGATTGGGACTCCATTCTTTTCCGGATATCCGGAAGCAGTCCATCGCCTTCCGGTAGAAACCATTTCAGTGACGATATAAGTCCGGATAGTGTCGGCACGTAAGAAAAGAGTGTCGTTTTGTGAATATTCCATCAACAGTGGATAAACTGTTGCAAGCGCCTCCCTTGTAGAATCGTTGTAAATCCCATATCCGCCGATAAGTGTCGTCCTGTGTGCTGTGTCTGTCAACACCATCGGCATACTGTGTTTATCCGGATCCCTGAACATGTATGCCCGGCTGATTCTCGACACCTTGTCGTATATGATAGAATCGCCCTCCAAAGTAGTGACGTTATTGTTGGAATCGCGGTGAATGATGATCGAACGCGACAGCAATTCGGCATTTCCGAGTTGTGTGTCGTAAATACCTTCAGTGGTTATTATAGTATCATTAGCACCCTGAATCTCTGTTGTGCTCTCAATTCTCGCAAGGTGTGTATCTGTGTTATAATGTAGCGTATCAGTCAACATAGTGAAATTATTCTCATTGTTAACCAAGACTACATCATGGTAAAAATCAGCATTTTTTGTACCCGGTGAATATTCGCCATAGAGAGATGTGAGCTTATTCACCTTATCATCTATTGTACCCCACTTTTCATACCATCCCAATTCCATGGCAAGACTATAATCAAGACTGTCTGTAGTGAGGGTGACATCACGGTTTATCAGACTTACCTTTGATCGGGAAGGACCGTTCTTGAGTTTTGCCATCCTTTCATTACCCTCGTAATACAGCTTATCCGCATACACAAACAGCGTATCCCCTTGCTCCATCTTCACATTGCCGAATGCATCAAGAGAATTTAATTCCGGATAATAGTAAGCAGAATCACAATACATCCACATGCCTGCCTGGCGGAATTTCACGTTCCCTTTCAAAATCTGTCGTTCAGTGGTGTCTTGCCAATTTTGCACCTTATAAAGGCTATCTGCATATTCAAGGAAAATTTTATCTTGCTGATAGCGGTTTACTCCGGGGATAACAGGCTTTATCGGACGTGTCGGTTTCGGACGCGTATAGGTCTCTTCTTTTTTTACAGCCGACTTCCTTTTCACATCCTGGGCATATGCCTGGATGCCGATATTTACAATAAAACATGCCGCCAGCACCCCTACACAGGCACCGACAAACATGCGGCGATAATGAAGAATATCCGGTCTATGCATTCTTGATTCTCTATTTAATATTCCTAAAAAGGGAATAAGGGCAGGTCATGCCTGCCCCTTGTCAGTTGCTTTCTTTAATCCAACCTTTATAACGGAAATCACAGTTATTCCAGCCATCCTCAATCCTGACATAAGTCTCTTTTATCTTCTTTTCCACCCATTCGTTAAGGATTTCCTGTTTTTTGTGACCCTCATACATTTTCTTGATAAGGTTGAAATCATCGGATAGATTGGCGCGATGTCCGGGGATCCGGTTTGTAAGCCTTACGATAGCGGCCACTTCCTTGTTTTTATTAGGCATGATCATTACGAATGCCTCACTGATGTCGCCCGGCGACATTTTTTCAATCCTTGTCGCCACTTCCTGAGGGAGCTCCTGCATTTCAAAACGGCTGCTCCTGTCATTCTCATTTATCATTATACCTTGATTGTTTCGGGTATCTTTATCTTGAGATATGACAGCTGCGGCTTCCCCAAAAGAGAATGTGTTCGCAACAATTTCCTTACGGATGGAATCAAGACGGTTGACTGCATCTGAAAGATCTTTCGAACTTGCCCTTGGAGTAAGAAGGATATGGCGCACATTAACCTGCTCTCCCCTCTTCTCTATCAATTGCATGATGTGATAACCATATTCTGTTTCAACAATTCTCGACACTTTTTTAGGATCGCTCAGATTGAACGCAACATTGGCAAATTCCGGCACGAGTTCACTTCTTGATTTAAACCCGAGTTCGCCACCCTGCATGGAGCTTCCATCCTGACTGAACATGATCGCAAGAGTAGAAAAATCAGATTCCCCCCGATTGACACGGTCAGCATATTCCCTCAGTCTTGCCTTGATATCGTCAATTTCCTGACGTGGAATCACAGGATTGATGGTTATGATCTGTGCCTCAACCTGCATCGGAATGTAGGGCACACTATCTTTGGGCAAAGCATCAAAATATTTTCTCACTTCGCTCGGTGTGGTGGTGACATCTGCCGTAAGCTTTCTCTGCACCTCATCGACGATCCCTCGATTGCGCATCGCTTCCATAAATTGTTCGCGCAATGCAGGGAGCGATTTATGGAAATATTCTTCGAGTTTTTCCTTAGAACCAATCTGATTGATCATAAAATTAATCTGCTGGTCAACACGCGCCCTCACCATTGATTCCTGAATTTCTATGGTATCTATCTTCGCCTGATGCAGATATAGTTTCTCCAATGCAATCTGCTCCGGAATAACACAATAAGGGTCTCCTCCTATTATAGTGCCTTGCTGACGCATCTCCTGATACATATCCTCAACATCCGACCGGAATATTGCCTCATCTCCAACAACCCAGACAACTTCATCGATCACATTTTTTTGTGGAGAGTCGGCATAACCATATAGTGCCGTGAGACATGCCAAAGCCACAGACGGCATTAAAATTCTAATTTTTTTCATTTATATTAATGTCTTTATTTGTCGTTTTAATCGATTTATTTATAAAAGACCGTTTCAAGGGGTCATAGTTCACTATAACAAACCTGTCTTCCTTTATAGCCTTTTCTACGAGCGATCTTACCAAAGCATCTTCATAGCTACCTATTTTTGAGCGCTCAAGCATAGCGGAAATTTTGTTGGAAGCGAACTCAAATGGTTGCTCACTACCCGTAGGAAGATAATCGCTGATATGGAAAATATAAGTAGATCCATTATATGTGGTCACAAAGTTGTCGGTAGACTGAAGGAAAGCGTCAGGATCATAAAACCTGTAAGGTATCTGATCAGCAAGCGTCTGCCAATCCACCCAGGTGCCTCCGAAATAATCATATTGCAACGCTGTCTCCATCCAGTTTTTTTCAAGCTGATCGATATCATCTTCCGTTGCCCTGAAAACCAGTTCTTTTATTTCTTCAATACCGGGCGAAGAAGCAGCCACCTTCATATACACGCCTTTAACAAGCGGAGATTCCGTCAGCAGTTCTCCTTTATGAGCATCATAATATGCCCTTATAGAATCAGGACTGACTTTATAGCGTTGGCTTTCATTCATCATTCTTAGATATTCAGCCACTATAAGCCTGTTTCTGTAAGCCTCCACTTTGCTGTCGATATCTTCAAGATCCGGAAGTTTGCTCTCTGCAAGTTTAGCCAAGACTGCAGTCTCTATCCAGTTGTCGACAATCTTGTCAAAAAGGGATGCGCTGTCGGCTGGCTCTATACCCACAGGGATTTTTGATTCCACCTCAGAAAACGTCAAAGATCTACCGTCAATTGAAAACAGTACATCTTCTTGTGGATCCTCTCTTTTTTCCTGATGACACGATAACAATAAGGTCGTCAACAATAGAAGTCCGCATATATTTATAGGCGCGGACAAGCGCGGCCTGTGGATATTTATCCTCATGCCGCGCTCAATATTATCGACTGACCATATCTTTTTCATTAATATTATTTCACTTTTTTAAGCTATTTTATTCAACTTTCGCAATTGGAAGTTGAGGGTTATGCCCTATTCTCCTTATAGAAAATTCTAAAAGCAGCTGAGACAAAGCGCAAATAACAATTATTATCTATAATCTAACGGACAGATTATAATAAAATTATAGTTTCACGGTCAGTTGCCCATCTCTGAAAGGAATTTCACTCTTACAAGACGTATCTCCTCTTCAGAAAATTCATCACCGAGTTCCTGGATAGCAGCCTCAAGATCGTCTTCCTGACTCTCCTTAAAAAAGTCGATGATATCAAATTCACGATCCTCATCCATTATCTCATTCAAGAAATAATCGATATTGATCTTTGTGCCCGCATCGACAATAGCTTCCAGTTCATCTATTAATTCACCGAACTCAAGACCCTTGCTTTCAGCAAGTTCCTCAAGATCGATCTTACGGTCTATACCCTGAATTATCGATATTTTAAGTTTGCTCTTATTTGCAACAGACCTCACTCGGATATCTTCAGGACGTTCGATCTCATTTTCATCTACATGAAGCTTTATAAGCTTGACAAACTCTTCTCCGTATCTTTTGGCTTTGCCCGCCCCTACTCCGGCAATGTTTGCAAGCTCGTCGACCGTGATTGGATAAGTAGTCGCCATTGCTTCAAGAGAGGGTTCCTGGAAAATGACGTAAGGAGGAAGATCCAGTTTCTTCGCCATTTTCTTTCTGAGATCTTTCAACATGGAATAAAGCACAGGGTCGGCGGCACAAGAAGCCCCGCCCTTGATCTGCGGCTCAATATCCATATCTGTGTAGTCCGTGTCTTCTACAATCTTGAAAGACACCGGTTTTTTTAGAAATTTTTTACCTTTCGCTGTTACTTTGATTATGTCAAGATTGTCTATATCTTTCTCAAGATAACCGGCTATAGCCGCCTGACGAATCACAGTAGCCAACATTTTTTCATCGGAATTCGAAAGAGTCCCGAATTCTTCAATATCATCATGATTATAAGATCTCACCTCGTCGGTGGGACGTCCGATAAGGACATTGATGACATAATCAACATTAAATTTCTCTTTCAGAGCAATCACCGTCTCGATGACGGCACAAAGTTCTTCTTTAGCTTCCACTTGTGTCTTAGGATTTAAACAATTGTCGCAATTGCCGCAGTTGTCTGCTTCATATTGCTCACCGAAATAATGTAATAAAATCTTTCTACGACACACTGATGACTCAGCATAGCTTTCGGTCTCGGCAAGCAGGTGCTTTCCAATCACTTGTTCAGCCGCTGTTTTGCTTTGCATCAGCTTGTCAAGTTTCTGTAGGTCTTTTTTGGTATAAAAAGTAAGGCACGTTCCTTCGCCTCCGTCTCTGCCGGCACGTCCTGTCTCCTGATAATATCCTTCAAGACTTTTCGGGATATCATAATGAATCACATACCTGACATCGGGCTTGTCAATGCCCATCCCAAATGCAATGGTGGCAACTATCACATCCACTTTTTCATGCAAAAAGGCGTCCTGATTCTCTGAGCGGGTTGCAGAGTCCATGCCTGCGTGATAAGGAAGAGCGGAGATTTCATTAAGTTTCAAAGTTTCAGCGAGTTCCTCAACCCTCTTTCTGCTAAGACAATATATTATGCCGGATTTCCCGGTGTTTGCCTTTATGAAGCGGATGATATCGCGGTCTACATTCTTTGTCTTGGGACGCACTTCATAATAAAGGTTCTCGCGGTTGAAACTTGATTTGTAAACCCGGGCATTCAACATGCCAAGATTTTTCTGGATATCATGCTGCACTTTGGGAGTGGCGGTCGCTGTCAATGCAATCAGTGGATGTTGTCCGACCAAATTAATTATCGACCTGATTCTGCGATATTCAGGACGGAAATCATGACCCCATTCAGAAATGCAATGAGCCTCGTCTACTGCATAGAACGAAATCTTTATGGAACGCATGAATGCCATATTCTCCTCTTTCGTGAACGATTCGGGGGCTACATAAAGCAATTTGGTCTTTCCGGAAAGAACGTCCGCCTTCACTTGATCGATCATTGCTTTATTCAATGAAGAATTCAAAAAATGGGCAATTCCGTCATCTTCACCATAATTGCGCATGGCATCGACCTGATTTTTCATCAGTGCTATAAGGGGAGATATAACTATGGCTGTCCCTTCCGACATAAGTGCCGGAAGCTGGTAGCATAAAGATTTTCCTCCTCCTGTGGGCATCAACACGAAAACATCTTCTCCATCAAGGAGACTGCTGATGATTTCAAGCTGATTGCCTTTAAAGTTGTCGAAGCCGAAATTATACTTGAGGGCTTCGTGGATCGCTTTGATGTCTGCCATAGTTAATGAGGTTCGAAGAGTTTCTTGATATACAAAGTTAAAAAAATTTATTGAAATTCTTCATATATCAAATAAAAAATTTCATCTTCAAGCAATCGCACTTCATAAGTCAGGGACATGGAAATTTCCATGTCCCTGACTTAAATAGCAGAAATAAATGCCTTAGCTGTTTTGAAACATAGGGAAAAACGACACTTCTTCCCTCATCTGCATCACGCAGGATGATCCTCTATTTTTGTTTTTTCAAAATGCGCCTTCTCGAGCTGCTGCTGAACATATGGCGCATCAACTGTAAACTTATTCACAGGCTCGGAAGGGACATCAAACATGGCATCTACCATGATAGTCTCTACAATTGACCGAAGCCCTCGCGCCCCCAGTTTGTATTCAATCGCCTTGTCTACAATCAAGTCAAGGGCATCGTCGGTGAATTCAAGCTCTACACCATCCAAAAGGAACAATTTTTTATACTGACGCACAATCGCATTCTTCGGTTCTGTAAGGATGCGGCGCAAAGCATTCCTGTCGAGAGGGTCAAGACTTGTAAGTATCGGGAGACGCCCTATTATCTCTGGTATCAAACCGAACGACTTGAGATCTTGCGGCATCACATATCTCATAAGGTTGTCACGTTGCCGCTTCCTGCTTGACTCATCATGCCCATACCCTACCACATGCGTGTTAAGACGGGAAGCTATCTTTCGTTCGATTCCGTCAAAAGCTCCGCCACATATAAAGAGTATGTTTTTAGTGTCGACAGCAATCATCTTTTGTTCAGGATGCTTCCTGCCTCCGTTTGGTGGCACGAGAACCGTCGACCCCTCAAGAAGCTTCAGCAATCCCTGTTGCACTCCTTCGCCGCTTACATCCCTTGTGATTGACGGATTGTCACTCTTACGCGCAATCTTATCGATCTCATCTATAAAGACCACACCTTTTTCTGCTTTTTCGACATCATAGTCGCAAGCCTGAAGCAACCGTGTAAGCAACGATTCTATATCTTCCCCCACATATCCGGCTTCTGTCAGTACTGTGGCATCGACAATGGCAAAAGGCACATCGAGAAGTCTTGCTATGGTCTTCGCGAGCAATGTCTTTCCGGTTCCGGTAGGTCCGACAAGTATGATATTGGATTTTTCAATATCCACATCATCAGCCCCCTTCTCCTGGGCAATTCGCTTATAATGGTTATAAACCGCCACAGAAAGATATTTTTTGGCTTCATCCTGTCCGATTATATATTCGTCAAGATATTCCTTAATCTCTTTCGGTTTAGGCACAGACAATGTTTCCTCTTTAGAAGAATCACTCTTTTTTGCGGACTTCTTTAATTGCGAATCCCTTGCGTCATCGATAAATTTGATGCAGTCGGTGCAGAGATTCAACCCGTCGAGCACTTTGACAACAGGATTAGAACTGCTGTCGGGCGTGCCGCACATGGAGCAAACCAAGCCGCTTCTTTTATTTGCCATTTCTATGATTATTTATCTTCCTTCTTTGGATTTAAAAGAACCTTATCGATCATACCATATTCCTTTGCCTCCCTGGCGATCATCCAGTAATCACGGTCGGAATCAGCCTCTACTTTTTCAAACGGCTGTCCGGAATGATCAGAAATAATACGATACAGTTCCTCCTTGAGTTTCAATATCTCCCTTGCCGTAATCTCGATATCAGAAGCCTGACCCTGAATACCCCCCATCGGCTGATGGATCATCACTCTGGAATGAGGGAGGGCAAAGCGTTTCCCTTTCTCTCCTGCCACAAGAAGGACGGCAGCCATTGATGCAGCCATCCCGGTACAGATTGTAGACACGTCGCTTGAGATATACTGCATTGTATCGTATATGCCAAGTCCGGCATATACAGACCCACCTGGTGAATTTATATAGATCGATATGTCTTTTTCCGGATCGATCGAATCAAGATAAAGCAACTGTGCCTGAATAATGTTGGCGGATGTGTCGCTGACCTGAGTCCCAAGGAAAATGATACGATCCATCATTAGGCGGGAGAAGACATCCATTTGAGTGACGTTAAGCTGTCGTTCCTCAAGGATATAAGGGTTCATGTAGTCGGCAGACGGAGTGGTGGAAGTGAAGACGGCACCCTGTCTGTCTATATGTCGTGTGTATCCGTCAAGGGTATTTGAATTGATGCCAAGATGATTGACAGCAAAATTTCTAAAGTCGTTTTGCATATTTTTATTAATTAGTGACGATTATTATCAGTTTATAGACAATACCATAATAATAACAAAATTCTTGTTTATTGGCTCATCCCTTAACCGATATAATCTGTCTACGTGCAAATATTATGCCAAATTATATATATACACCCGGCGAAGCGCTTTGTCAGCACTGCGCCGGGTGTAGCTTATGTCTGATCAAATCTGATTTTATGCCTCAGCAGGAACAAATAGTTTCTGGAACTCTTCCACTGTCACATCTTTATTATCGAGTGTGACATTTTCCTTGATAACCTCAAAAGTTTTACGGTTGAGGGCGTTCTGATATAGCATCTCGCGGTTCTTGGCATCCTTTGTCACTTCCTGTGCATACTTGTCTACAATCTCCTCTGAAAGTGCATTGGGACCATATTGCATAAGCTGACGGGCAACAACTCCACGAGCCTCATTAAAGATATCTTCTTCCTCAACCTTCACATCAAATTGAGATGCGATATTGTCGCGGACAAGATCCCATTCAAGTTGAGAGCGCATCTTGCCGAATTCTTCTTCAACATTCTCTGCAGTGATGCCTTCTCCCTGGCGGATAAGGAATTCCTTGAGAATCTCCACAGGAAGTTCAAGTTCGCCGACTGTCTTGACAACTGCATCTTTGGCATCAATAGTGAAACGATAATTTGAATCGTTTGCAAGATTGAGCGCGAGCAGCTCCTTGATAGCAGCCCTGAATTCCTCCTCATTGTGAGCCTTGTCTTTACCTACCGCATTGTCGAAGAACTCCTGATCAAGTTCTGCAGGACGAAGCACGATGATCTCTTTTATGTCAAAACGGAAATCGCCCTTATGGTCTTCAACCTGGTCACGGTCAATATTGAGCATCGAAGAAAGTTCAACAGGATTTGCATCGCATGTTGCAGCAGGATTGAAGACTACGCTGTCGCCTGGATGTTTTGCCTCGAAAAGTTTCTTCTGATCCTCATTCTTGAAATGCATGGGAGCTATGATGCCGTTTTCAACCACAACACCGTCTTCCTTGACGGTGCCGTCAGGATTGAGCTCGGTGATGGTGCCCTTGATTACGGCATTGGGCTCGGTTTCCTCTCCGGGCACCTGACGTCCGAAACGCTGACGAAGACCCTCCACCTGCTCATTGACCATATCGTCGCTTACTGTGATATTATAATAAGGAACATGGAGCTCTTTATTCACAGGATTTGCGATTTCGGGTGCAAGTCCCACCTTAAATTTAAAGGTGAAGTCTGAATTATTGATATCGAATGCATTATCACTTTCAGGCACAGGCTGGCCAAGCACCTGAAGTTTATTGTCTTTAATATAATTGAAGACGGCGTCAGCAACTTCCTTGTTGACGACATCATATTTTACAGCAGTGCCATATTTCTTAGCGATAAGACCCGCAGGTACACGACCGGGACGGAAACCGGGTTCCGCATGTTTTTTCCCAATCTCTTTGAGCTGCTTGCTGATCTTGTCAGTGTAGTCATTGGCTTCGATGGTGACGGTGATCTCACCGTTTACATTTCCGAGCTTTTCGAAATTTACGTTCATCTTAAAACTTTATCTTGATTTAGTTATTTTAGTTCTATACTGCAATCGGATTCGCCACGTCAATATTGACATCGGGCAAATCCGACTGCAAAGGTATTAAATTTTCTCCGCCTCAGCAAATTTTACATTAATATGTATGAATATAAGACGGCGAAATGTAAGTTTTTATCTGATTATATTCTAAATCGTACGTCTGATTTAGTTAAATAATGCAAATTCAGCTAAAAAAAGTAGAAAACACTTTCACTGTAGCCAAATGATCGGAAACTCCGGCTGTTTCACGCGCTGAGTGCATTGCCCAGATTGCCGCACCCATGTCAACCCCTCTGAGATCAAGTTGCACTGTCAGTTTGTTTCCAAGAGTTGATCCACCTTCGACATCCGCATGATTCACAAACATCTGGCATTTCACGCCAGCCTTCTTACAAAGATTTTTAAACACCGCCGAGCCGTCTGCATCTGTCATATACTTGCAATTGGCATTAATCTTGATCACAGGGCCGCCCCCGATGACAGGATGATTCGTCGGATCACATTTTTCATTGTAATTAGGATGCCATGCATGCGCATCGTCGGCTGAGATCATGAATGATTTTGCCACGGCACGGAAGAAACCTTCCCTACTGCCACCGAGTCCGGAACAGATACGTTCGATAAGATCTTTTGCAAGCGGCGCCATCGCCCCCTGTTTTGTGCCCGAACCTGTCTCCTCATTGTCGAAAATAGCAAGCAGCCTGGTGTCTTTACACGGAATGTCTGCGACAGAAAGCAACGCTTCAAGACCCGCGAACGCCATTGACAAGTCGTCAATACGGGCTGACTGGAAGTATTCTCCATTGACTCCACAGATACCGGCAGGCTCAAGAGGATAGAGATTGATCTCGTATTCTATTATATCCTCCGGGTGGATTCCAAGATGTTCAGCGACAATTTTCTTTACGAATCCTCCTTGCTTACGGGCATCGGCTATCTCCTCTTCAGAGAAATAGCCGATCACCGGCTTCATATCTTTCTGTACAGAAAGGGGATTTCCATTATTGACCCCTCTATTGAAATGGATTGCAAGATGTGGAATAGTGGCTACAGCCTTCTTGAGGTCAAACACTTTTGTGTCGGGATGAAGAGGGTCTCCGCTATCTATCATGACTCTGCCCGACATGGAAAGCGGACGGTCAAACCAGGTGTAAAGAATGCCTCCGCCATATTTTTCAACATTCAGGCTCACCACTCCCCCGTCGCCATAAATCTCGGCATTGGGTTTAATCTTGAAACAAGGGCTGTCGGAATGTGCTGATATTATCCTGAAGCCATTTTCATCAGGATTGCCGGTTCCTGCTATAAACGGGAAAATGGCACTTCCGTTCTTCACTATGTAATGACGGGATCCCGGCTCTATTTTCCAGGAATCCTCTTGGCGCAATTCTGTGAATCCCGCCGACTCAAGTTCTTTCCTTATCGTTTCTACAGCGAGAAAATTGCATGTAGCGTTATCAAGCCATCCAAGAAGTTTTTCTATCATGTAAGGTATATTTTTATTGAAGGTTATAAATTGAAACAAGGATCAATATCCTTTGTGTGCTTATTCATCATTAGATGTGTATTTAATATGATTGAGCGCACGCAAAACATTGCAAAGCGTCTGACTCCAATATGACTCGAAGTCTTCTTTGCATTGCATATATGCCTCTGTCATTTTATCACCTTCGGTGTCTTTGGTGATAGAGATAAAATCAAACAATGGTTGAAAAATATCAGCCAATGATTCTGCTATGGAAGCTGCGATGGGGGTGTCGCTATATTTCATGTCTTCTTCAAAAGTCTCAAGGAAGACATCGTCAGGACCCAACAGAGCCTCTATATGACGGCGGATGCTGTCGTAATAATCCTCATCTACATAAGAAGAGAAATAATCAAATTCTTCCAATGAGACGATATCGGCAGACAGATCAAAAAATTCCCAATAAATGCGCGGAAGGAGATTGAGCATCCTGTCGATAAACTCCACCCTCTCCATTTCACGTGCATTCTCACAAGTAGCACAATAATCGGCTGCAAGCTGCGTGACTCCCAAGAGTCGACTCCTCATTTTTTCTTCCGACATTATCTAAAATTTATATAGATTGTTTTCCTTTATATAGTCTGCCACAATGCATGGCACAAAATAATTGACATTGCAACCTTTGGCGACAGCATCTCTGACAAATGTGGATGACACCAACGCCATAGGAGCTCCCTTATCGACGGCAGACACCCCGGCAGGCAAAACATCCGGCAAATCATATCCCGGGCGGGGATAAATGATCATGCCGAATTCCTTGATTATCTTATCGGCGTCTCGCCATTTGTCCAAGGCGTACCAATTGTCGCTGCCTATTATCAAGACAAAATCATGCTGAGGATATTTTTCTCTCAACTTGCAGAGGGTGACATACGTAAAAGAGGGCAACGGAAGCGACAATTCAAAATCAGACACCCTGACACGATCACACTGATCTGCCACGATTGACGCCATAGCCAACCGATGGGAGTCTGCCGCTGGCATTCTCCCCTCTTTAAGAGGATTCTGCCTGCTGACCATCAGCCAAACCTCATCCACACCACCCGATTGAGCAACATAGTTCGCAACCATGGCATGCCCGGTGTGGACCGGATCGAAACTGCCGCTATAAATTCCGATTCTCATACGATGCGTTTTCACAATGCGAATTCCCTGATCTTGCAAGCTATCTTATCGACAGCGTCACTGAGAACGTCATTGACGACCACAGTGTCAAAATTATTGGCAAAGCTCATCTCATATTCGGCTTTCGCCAATCGTTTTTCAATCGTCTCGGGTGAGTCTGTTCCTCTCGACACCAATCTTGACCTGAGGACATCTATATCCGGTGGCATGACAAATATTGACAACGCCTCATTCCCGAAACGCTCCTTAATGTTGAGGGCGCCTTTAACATCAACATCCATTATGAGGTTGAATCCTGATTCTGTGACGCGTGACACCTCACACTCCAATGTGCCATATCTTGTGCCGGAATAGACCTCTTCCCATTCCACAAACTCTCCGTTGTCAACTTTTTTCTGAAACTCTTCTTCAGTCAGGAAGAAGTAGTCTTTGCCATGTTGCTCCTGTCCTCTCGGTTTTCTGCTTGTTGCGGAAATTGAAAATCCGAGACGCAATTCAGGATTCTTGATCAATGAAGATATTATGGTTGATTTGCCTGTGCCCGAAGGCGCGGAAAGTATTATTATCTTACCTTTCATAACACATTTAACACCTGCTCCTTAATTTGTTCAAGTTCATCTTTCATCCTGACCACAATCTTTTGCATTTCAGCATGGTTTGACTTGGATCCGAGGGTATTGATTTCCCTACCCATCTCTTGAGCTATAAAACCAAGTTTCTTACCCTGACCTTCCTTCTGTTTGCCGTCGGGAGCGCCCAATGTCTCCATAAAATAGTTAAGATGGGCTGCAAGACGCACTTTTTCCTCGGTCACGTCAAGTTTTTCAATATAGAAAATCAATTCTTGTTCCAGCCTTCCTTTATCATATTCAATCGAAGAGAGCCTCGACAGCTGGTCTTCAAGCCGTTCCCTAATTTTTGGAACTCTCTCTTCCTCATACTTGGCAACATCCGAAAGAAGCTGGCGTATCCGCTCAATTTTCTCTACGAAAAAGGCATACAACTTTTTACCTTCCCTTTCACGGAAATCTACCAATGCATCCATTGCTTCATTACAAGCCGCCACAAAAGCTTCTGCCTCTTCGGGAGCAAGTGTGGAGACTTCTGTTTTCATTGCGTCGGGCATCCGAAGCAACAACTGATACCAGTCGGCGGGGACGGGAAGCTGAAGGCGTCGACCCATCTCTTCAAGCTGCGCCTTATACGCGCCAAGCAATTCAACATTTATCGTGGCTGACGCTTCTGCGACAAGGTTTTCCACTGAAACCGAAAGTTCAACCTTTCCACGTTCAAGGCGAGCAGCAATCGGATTGCGCATCGTCACTTCCATTTCCCTATAGATTGACGGGACACGCACCGAAAGATCAAGCTGCTTGCTATTGAGCGACTTGATCTCCACCTTTATTCTTTTTGTTGAAGTCTGGGCGCCCCCGCGCCCAAAACCGGTCATTGATGAAATCATAAAAAACAATGTTTGGAATTGCAAATATAAACAATTTTTCTGACAATCTCACCCCTATTTCATACAACATTAATTTCGTTTCGGTACATTCGTTCTTGACAGTTTCGAGATAGGACTAAATATCATTGGCAAAAACAGACTTTTTTTTGCTTTTTATTGTTCTCTCTTTTATTTCTCACCTTTTTTCATTAGTTTTGCGTTTAGTTTTTAATTATGCTTGCTCACTTCAATTACTCGGTTAAACAACGACTAATATTCTGAGCGTACAATTTAGAGCATGTTTACTTTTGACTTATGTTAAGAGAAAGAGCTATCAATATTTCAAAAGTTAATAGTAAACACACTCTTAGAAACTGTTTAAATTTATTTGTCGAAGGAATTGAGAGGATTTGTCGAGCAGATTTTTGATATTTATGATGGA
>CAMTMX010000030.1 GCA_947073495.1 uncultured Porphyromonadaceae bacterium | reverse complement strand
CTGTTATTATGGAACCCCATAACTCCATCTCTCAAACTCAAAATTTACTCGAAAATCCTCTCTAAATCTTAACATAAATCAAATCCAAACATTCTCTTAAATTATATAATTGAATAAGTTATGAAAACCAGATTCCACAAAATTATCCGATTGCTTACGATAATGCTTATAGGCGTATCTTTTGCAGTGTCGACAACCGGTTGCACTCCCGGACCATACTGGGATTGTTATGAATATGATTCAGCTTATTATCATAAGCCGAAACATAAAAAGCACAAGCATAAGAAATACAAAAAATACAAGAAATACAAAAAATACAAAAAATACAAGAAATATAAAAAGCATCATCATCACCACCATCATGACGACGATTGAAAATATGCGGTGGTAGATTCCCGACAAAAAAGACTGTCTCGTAATTAAGGTGTGAAGTGTACCCCAAAAGTTAGAAAAACTTTTGGGGTGCTCTTCATGTGCGTCACAGTCTCTCGTTTTGGATTTTTATTGAAATTCAAAGATTTGATACGGAGGTATGCTTCCTTAAAAATCTATTCCGTCCGGGATTTCGCTGGTTTGCGAGACATGTACGGGCTGGCTGCTGATTTCTACTGACTGTCGTGGATCTTTAAGGCATAGCCCCACAATAAATGTGGCTATGCCGATTCCCATTGTCACCCACATTATGGTGGAGGCAGTGTGCGGTGTCTTATATGCGCATAGGCTGTAGACCAAGACCCCGAGGGTGATGATAAGAAATGCAGTGGCATAAAGGATATTTTTCACAAAGTGATGCTCTGTAGCATTAATAAGAAACCATATAAATATAGCGATTGCTCCTAAAAAAAGGAGTGCGCTACATATCAGGAATATAATGTTGCCATAAGAGCGTGGATATGGATTATAGTTTTGAGACACGGCAGGTATGAAATTAAAGGATTATTATATAAAATTAACACCTGTCAATGCAAAAAGGTTTCCCATTCAGACTTCCGTTTCAGGTTGTCGAGGAGGTCTTTTTCTTGGATATCTTCTTCTTGGAGGTTTTTGAGGCTGGGTCTCTTCCTGAGTGTTCCCCTTTGAGAGGTCATCATTGCTGTCAGAGATATCTATCGCGTTTTTTTTAGAATTGTCGTTGTTTTTTCTGGGAAGGTTAATTTTCTTACGGGGTGTGTTGTCAGGATTGCCCGGATTTTGATCTTCTTTTGGAGCGGTTATGCCAAGAGAATCGGTGATAAGCTCTGCGGCATAGGCACTTGCCACACTGTTACCGAGACGTCGGCGTATATTTTTATAACCGGAAATCTGCCAGTCTCGTTTTGGCGAAGGCTGGAGGAGGGGTGATAGCTCGCGGGCAATAGTGGTAGGGGTGCAGTTATGAAGTAAAAGTTCGGGCACCACACTATTGTTGACAATGAGATTCGGGAGCGAGACATATTTCACCTTGAGGAGTTTTTCCATCAGAGTATAAGTCAGCTTTCGTCCGTTGCCTCGGTAGCAAACCACCTGTGGAGTGCCAATAAGCGCGGTTTCAAGAGTTGCGGTGCCGGAAGTGACCACCGCCGCCTGAGAATATTTCAGCAGAGTAGGTGTAGCCCCGAAGACAACCTGCAGACCGGGATCCTGTGCCACCTCTCGATAAAATTTCTCAGGTACTGCAGGAGCTGCACCCACGGCATACTGGAATTCGGGAAATCTTTTGGCAGCGGCGATCATGAGTGGCAGATTGTTTTTGATTTCACTTCTGCGTGAGCCCGGAAGGATCGCTATGATCGGTTTTTCACGGTCGGTGAAACCCTGTCGTTCCACAAAATGACGCCGCGGAGGGAGATGTCCCATGAAATATTCCATCTCCTGGACAGAGGGATTGCCTACATAAGTGACATTGTAGCCATGCTTTTTATAGAATCCAACCTCAAAGGGAAGAATAGAATAAAGGTTGCTGACCCATTTCTTGATTTTCTTGACCCTGTATTCTTTCCACGCCCATACTTTAGGCGATATGAAATAGTCTACGCGTATGCCCAGGGAGTGGGCATATTTCGCGAGTTTAAGATTGAAACTCGGATAGTCTACAAGAATCAGCACATCCGGGCGGTATTCCGCAATGATGTGCTTTGCGGTGCGAAGATTTTTCCAAAGCGTGGGCAGTTTTCTTAACACTTCTGAGAATCCCATTACATTCATCATTTCGTAATGTATTTCGGGATTTTTTCTTGCGGCTTTTGCCATAAGATCACCGCCGAAAAAGCGGAAATCCGCTTCCGGGTCGATCTTTTTCAAGGAGCTGATCAAATTCGAGGCATGTAGGTCGCCGGATGCCTCACCGGCAATGAGCATGTATTTCATGTGGGTTTTCTACTGAATTACACCTCCGTCACGTGACTGCGACCATCGCCGCAGGCGCCTTTCACAAAGCGCAATATACGGCATGTCGGAAGCGTTTCATATATATGAACGTAATGAGGTCTATTTTATTGACGCTTGTGGCGATATTTGGTTTAATCGCCACCTCCTGTATTAACGATGATTTTACAGATTCTCCCTCCGCGACCCTGACTTTTTCTTCCGACACATTGAGTTTCGGCACTGTGTTCACGGATCTTGGGAGCCCTACGGTGCGCCTGTTGGTGTATAACCGCAACAAGAAGGGTGTGAAAATTTCATCGATAAAATTTAAAGATGCCAACACTTTTTTCTCACTTAATGTAGATGGTGAAAGCGGATCCTCGTTCCGTGATGTGGAAATCAGGGGACGCGATTCCATATATGTTTTTGTAGAATGTTTTCTTGAGCCGGATGCATCGTCAGAGCCAAGGAAGGTGAGTGATCAGCTTGAATTTGTCACCAATGGAGTGATGCAGGAGATTGAAGTAGAGGCGTGGGCGCAGAATGTAGTAAGACTCAGGGAAGAAAAGATAACCGCCGACACCCGTCTAACGGCCGACTTGCCATATATTATTTTTGATTCGCTGACAGTGGAAAAAGATGCGACGCTCACGATTGATCCGGGTGCGAGGCTGTTGTTTCATGCCGGTGCGTCTCTTGTGGTGCGAGGCTGTCTGAATGCCGTAGGGACAGTCGACAGGAATATCGATTTCAGGGGAGACCGGATAGACGATGTCCTTCCCGGTGTCAGTTATGACATTATGGCGGGACAGTGGGGCGGCATTAGATTTGAGGCTGAATCATTCAACAACAGGATGGAATATGTGGATATGCGCTCATCGTCAGATGGATTGCGGATTGATTCGTGTGGCGACTTGACAAGACAGAAATTGACTCTCGTAAATTCCTGGCTGCACAACTCTTCCTCTTCGGTTTTGGAATCACTATATGCTAAAGTCGATGCTTACGGATGCTGTTTTTCCGATTCTCCTTTGGCTGTGGTAAGCCTGACCGGTGGTGAACATAAGTTTGTGCAGTGCACAATAGCAAACAATTACCTCTTTTCGGCTGTAATGGAATCAAATCTGTCGTTATATCATTGCATGAAAAACGAATATGGATCAGTCTCAATAGGAAATAATCCTTTGATGAAGGCAGATTTTGAGAATTGTATTGTCTGGGGATTAGGGTCGGCGATCAATAGGGGAGATCTTGCCGGTTCGGATGTGTATTTACGCAATGTGCTGTTGAAAGCAGACGGAAATGACGACAAGCATTTTGTAGACTGCATATGGAATGAAGACCCGCTTTTCCTGACAGTGCGCAACGATTATTATTTTAACTATCATCTTCAGCCTGATTCCCCGGCAATCGGAAGAGGAAATCCGGAGTTTATCACCCCTGTCACCCTATATGACATGGACGGCACTGACCGGCTTCCGGCATCAGGCGTTCTGCCCACTCTCGGAGCTTACGCAAATCCCGTGCAGACAGGGAATGGGGACTGATATAAAATATAAAACACAGGCTCGAACATGTAATGGCAAATGGTCGAGCCTGTATTTATTTTGATGTGTTTTTCAGAAATTATCTTACAAGTATCTTTTGTGTGCTGTTATGCGTTTTGACTATATATATTCCTTTATTCAATTTTGCATCTTTAATCAGCCCCTTGTGCAATAAGTTTCCGTCGGTGGAATATATCGATACGGGTTCATCCGTGTCGATTTCAATGTCGGTTACCCCTGAGTCTGAAGAAAATCTGAACTGGAGATCGCAAATATGAGGCAACATCTCAAATGAGAAAGAATTGTTGTCCAAGTCTTCTGACTTGAATGAGATATAATGGGTGTCAGGAAATTCATAATAGGAAAGGATTGCCTCATCAAAAATGAAACCTTCCGATGGAATTACAGTCACATCCACCTTGTCCCCTTTATGGAAACATTCTCCATTTATCTTGATTTCTCCTACTGAAATATTAGGATCCTCCCACGTTCCTTTGATAATGGTAGATCCATACTCGTTTTCAGCATTAGAAGGATAATCGCCTGATATTTTTAGCGGATATAGATTCTCTCCCGAAAGGATCGGGAATCCGTTTTCTCCGGTGACCCAATTTTGGGCTATATTTCCGGTTGATTTGCTTATGACAAGAGCATTATTATTGAGCAACTCCAAGAATTCTTCTGATTTGAGATATGATTCAGAGACTTGTTCAGTTTTATTGGAAACTTCACAATAAACTTCATTTCCCGGGACAAATGAGTATGAGTTGGAGAGAAATTTGTCATCATCTCCAAAATATTCGGTTAAATAATCCACAATTTCTAATCCTGCATTATGCGTCTTGGAAGAAATGGATCCAAAGTTATAACTGTTTATAATTCCGTTATGATATCCGCATCCAATTAGAGCCCCGAGATATACTGTATTACTCCCTATTTCAGAAGAATATAAAAATGAATCGATGTTTCCGTAGTTGCCGGAATTAATAGTTTCCCCATCTCCCGTTATACCGCCGATATATGAAGAAAAACCATAACTAAGAGATTTGCTGCCTTCTCCTTTGACAATGATGTTACCTTTATTGGAACATCCGGTTGCAGATCCTTTGCCGACAATCCCTCCGACATTTGCGAAACCACCATTCATATTTATGGCTCCGGTATTTATACAATTGTTCACCTCACCCGATCCTGTAATTCCTCCGAGAAATGAATTTGAATCGGATTTTATCGATATAGAGCCAGCAAAAGAGCAATCCGTAACATTTCCATAGCCTACCACACCTCCGGCAGATATTTGCGTGAATAAGTTAGAAGGTAGAAATTCAATAGTAGATTCTACTGTTACATCATGAATGTTTGCATAGGCACTTCCTGCCAACGTGCCGATGTACACGTATTTATATGCTTCAGTGGATTGATGCATGGAAATTGATGCGCCTTTGATTTTTAAATCATATATCTCAGCTATTTTATTGATGGATTCCGAGAATGTTTCGATATAACCGAATAAGCCTACGGCACAAAAAGAATCCATGTCGGGATCAAGGGTTGTGACCTCAATCGTTAATCCTGAAATAGTATGGTTATTGCCGTTGAGGCTTCCTTTGAATGTCGTTTTCAATATCATGCCATCTCCATTCGAATTGCTTCCCACCCCGTTTCCTATTGGGATCCAAAGATGTTCAGACAGATCGATGTCTTCTGTCAACGAAATTGTCTTGTTTATAAAATCGAAACACTCATGATTTACTAAATAAGCAAGTCCAGCCAATTGTTGAGGTGTTGAAATTGAGTATTCATCGACTTCGGAGGAATACCATGAGATGTCGTAATTGTTGGCATCTGTCCAAAATGATGCAGCTTCGAGTCGTGATATGGAAGCCAGCAAAAGCATTAGAACCCCAATAAATTTGACAATGGGTAAATTTTTGTAAAAATGTTTCATAACCGTTAAGTTTTACAAGTATTTATAGATACAAAAGTAATATATTTTTATGAATAATTATAGTTATGTCAAATTTATTTTTAAATGCCTTAATAATTTATCGGCGGGGGAAGGCGTCTATCATCGAGCCGGGGGTCGCGTTGATGATCTCGATCCCCCGGGAGCGGCCGTAACCGGCGATCTGCCAGTAGCTGCGGAAGGCTATCGTCATGCTCCCCAGGACATCGTGGAGCTTCAGTCCTTTGTATGTGGATCTGACACGTTCGTGTTCTTTGTCATTGTCCTGATAGAAATGAGGCTGTATGCTGACTACGAAATTATCATCGTCTACGCTTAAGGTGCGTGTCCAGGTGTGATCTGCCCCGCAAAGATATATTTTCTTATAACCCTCGCGGATTGCCGCCATAATGGCAGGAATCATTACATTGCGGGGACGGGGCATCCCGAGACCTGCATCAAACATCATATGGCACAACCCTTTTATCCCTTCCACCGGCGTCAGATTGAATGTCTTTAATCCGATGTTGCTGTTCAGATATGTCAGACCCTTTGCCATATGGAGGAATTTGCGGGGCACCCATAAGGTCATCTTCCAACTTATTTTACCCAGCTCCTCCCAAAGTTTCGCCACATTCGGATCAGTGTCGCGTCCTGAGAAAAAATGACCGTCGGCAAGGATATAGTACGCGGGTCGCAGATTCAGGAAATCGGGGGTGTTCGCCGCGAAGTTCACCGCCATAAGGTCATGAGAACATAGCCATTCCATATCATTGTCGATAGTCTGGCGGAGTGACGGTCCATTCCCCATGACAACAATTGATTTCCCGGTTTTTTCCGGTGCCTTAGCGGATACCCCCCGAGACATCAGTGCAACCTTGACTAAGGAAGCGGCTGAGGAGGTTATTTTAGATACGGTGTTTTGAATCTTATCGAAATTCATTCTGCGTAGGGATAGTCGGGGTCTGTTCTTGAAATTGCTTTGATTGTATCGTGATAAGTGATGCCCGCGTCTTTTGCGAGACGTGAGCCGTCGATGGTAAGGGTCTTCATCCTTTGTGCGGCGACTTCAGGATTTAGATTGCGGTCGATGGCAGGAATCCAACGGCACAGTCTCCAAAGCCATTCCGCCCATGTCGCGGGGAGGTGGGTCATACGCTTTTGTTGACCGGCATTAGCAGTCATTGCTTCCATCATGTCGATGAATCGGGGATTAAATCCGTCAGCTGCGTTGTAAATGCCACCTTGGGTATATACTTTTTTTATCGCTTTCGCAACGTCGAGGGCTGACACGAGGCTTACTCTTGCATCATTGCCACGGATGTGGATATAGCTTCCGTTGAGAGCATCGTTAAACAGACGCAGGGTTTCCCCTCCGACACGGGAACCGAACATCCTTGCGGGGCGTATTATCGTGAGAACTACGCCATGAAGCTGCGCCCAATCTGTGACTGTTTTTTCAGCAAAGGCTTTTGATCCGCCGGCTTTTCCAGTGCCGGAAGCAGGAGAAAATTCGGTCAGATCAGAGCCTTCATCAGGATTATATATGCGAAAGCTGCTGATGTATACAAAGTGCTTCGGAGGGTGTATATCAAGAGACTTGAGTAATCTTTTGGTGCCTTCATAGTTTAGGTCCATGGCTCCTGAATTGTCTTCCGTACCGGCGCAATGCACCACGGTCTCGAAATTTATATCTCCGAAATCAGGGGATTCAGAGGTGAGATCACACCTGAAATCATTTTCGATGTGTCTTCCTAAAGAAAAAATTTTGAAAGATTCTTCAGGATAAGAGAACTCATCTTTTATGTAGCCTCCGAGCATACCGGAAGCTCCGGTGATCAATATATTCTTTATGTTTTGGTTAGAGTCCATCAATAACAGAGTTTGTCAATATTTAACAGTTTCCGGCGCCTTATGAAAGTAGATACCCCTGTCGCCTGCATATTGCCATGAATTTACTGAAAAAAGTTTTTTTACGAGAATCATACCGTCTTCCGCCGGATTCATCCTTGGCATATCTTTAGCCGAAGCGGATGTCTCCAGAAAAGGCTCACCTTCAATTATATTTATTTTAAAAAATAAAAAATGGGCAGCCTTATTTCTTGCCGTGTGCCCCGATGTCGTGACCGGAGTCATGGATGAGAAAAGACGGGAAAATTTATCGGATTCTGTCATAAGAATAAAAATGATTGCGATTGCAAATATACAATAAAAATTCAACAAAATTAGGGGAAGATAAATGATTACATCCTCTAATTTAATCATTTTGATAAAAAGAAATATATTTTATCGGGGATTCCGGTTGGTTGGCTGATGAATTTCATTGTATTTTTTTTGATGAATTAATTTAAATAAAATTTATTAATAGGGTTAAATATAGTTAATTATTTATTCTATTTGGGTGGAGTTGTTAATTAAATGAAAATATTATAATTAATATTTGGAATAGTTAATATTTTTTTATATGTTTGGGGCAAATTTGATGACATTCCCGATATTCCTGATTTATCTGGTATATAGTTATGTATCGATGGAAAATAAATAAATTATCGATAAATGTCCTATTTCGAAATTGAAGTTGTTTGGACTTATATAAAATCAATCTCTGAAAAAGTTTAAACACTTTAATATCTTATTCAATATTAGATAAGACAGCGGTATTAGATAAGGCAACGCTTATAATTGATGTCCTTTAATGGTCTCAATAAGTAGTTTCTAAACTTAAAATTTAGCAGCATGAAACCAGTCCAATGCATTCAAGCAATCTCAGCTATAGCAGTACTTTGTACTGTTATGATGACCTCTTGTAACGCATAACGTGAAATCGAAGCATTACATGAAAAAGAAGAGACGCTCTCGCATTTCAAACAGGAGAGGATTACCAAAGATCAAATATTGCAACGGGCAGCTGATGCTTTGTCAATGATTGACAAGGCGAAAATGAGTTAAGAGATAAAAGTGATGTCAATTGAACTGATTTGGAAAACACATGAAACATATATAATATAACAGCTATGAAAGCAAGGAATTATATGGCAGCTATGATAGCTGTCGCCGGTTTGGCAGTGTCTTGTTCCGACGAGCCGGCGAGTCGGAATGATGACGGGATATTCGTAAAGACTCCGTTGTATGAGATCTCGATGAATGAGACTCAGACGCGAGCCGCCGAGACATTAAGGGATATTGCGGCATCGAAAGTATATGAACTTTTGGAAGAGGATAAAACAGCCGAAAATGTATGCTATTCCCCATTAAGCATGCAGTTGGCATTGAGCATGGTGGCTCATGACTGCCGGGAATCAATCTCGGAAGAGACTTCCCGCAAGCTTCTGGAATTTATGGGAGTTGCTGACTTTGAACAACTTGATGATTTCAACCGTCTGCTCCTGAGGGAGTTGCCAAAAGTGGACGGCATGGTGAAATATACATTGGCAAATTCGGTATGGCGCGGAGAAGAGAGTGAAATTCAGAAAGAAAGTCCTTCATGGCTATCGGTTTACAATGCAGAGATGTTTAATGTGGATTTCAATGATCCGCAAGCGGTGAAACGGATTAATGAATGGACTTTAGACAAGACAGGCAACAAGATAAAGCTGTATGATGACAATGCGGATATCAAGGGGATGGATATGCTTTATGTCAATGCATTGCATTTCCTTGGCAAATGGTCGGTTCCTTTTGAAGAGGGACAGGAGAAGATGGACTTTACAGATGTCAACGGGAATGTAAAAAAGGTGGACAGGCTGTATTGGAACATGGCAACCGGAGGATCGGAATATGCGAAAGAGAATAAGTCTGTGACCGGAGAACTTAAGAGTCGCCGTTTTGCCAAGATACCTTTCGGCAACGGGGGATACAGCATGTATGCGGTCTTGCCCAAGGAAGGGGAGAGTGTGGCTGATTGTGCGAAATTTGTTGTTGGCGAAGGTCTTTGTCTGGAAGACAAGACAGAGGTGGCGAACGGAGAGATCACGCTTCCCGGATTCGAGACGCAACTTGATGTGGATGGAATACAGGAAAAACTGGCAGCCCTTGGCTTCCCGGTTAATTTTGTGACGGATTCGGGTAGTTCAGCCGCCATGAACATAAAGCAGAAGACCTTCTTTAAAGTAACGAAAGATGGATCCGAGGGAGCGGGAGCCACCTCAGTGGCGATCTCATTGGGCGTTCCAAAGGTGGGAGTGGATGTAAACTTCAATCGTCCATTTATCTACTATGTGATGGAACAGAGCACAGGAACGGTTCTTTTCATCGGTTCGGTAAAAAAGTTCTGAGAGTAGAATCCGAACACCATTAACAGAGTCATCTTTTCTGCAGGATGCAGAAAAGATGACTCTGTTTTTATTGAAGAATATCAATGCAGGGAGGGTATACTTAAAAGTTTTTTTAACATTATTTTGATTAAATGAAATATGTTTGTTTAATTTGCAAAGTATCCCATAACTTCTTCATAAATATCAAAAATCTGCTTGTCAAATCCTCTTATCCCTTAGACAAATAAATTTAAACAGTTTCTTAGTGCGGTGGGGCGTTTACCTCTTTTGGTTAAAAAATATGACATAGCAAACCATTCGGGGGAGATTTGCGTTGGCATATACAAAAGTAACTCGGTTATATTATAATTTTAGTAAACTTAAATACGTTAAGGAATATGAAACTCATGGAATCCTCTTCATGCGGAATTGTGCGCAACGCACAACGTTTCCCATTGCGGCTTTTGCATTTTATGCGCAGTCTCGAGCATTTGAAACGTTTCCACTTTCTCTGATCGGCAGTTGGCGAGCGTATGGTCATGTTTTATAAAAAACAGATATTTTTCATGAGTGGATTTTTTAATGATATTGAAGTTTCTTTAATAAATTAACATATGATAAGCAAGAAAATGGTTGATGCTCTCAACGAGCAGATCAACTGGGAATTTTGGTCAGGCTATCTTTATCTTTCTATGGCGAACCACTTCGAGGCGGTAGGTAGAAAAGGTATTGCCAATTGGTTCCGTATTCAGTTTAAGGAGGAGTTTGATCATGCACAGATCTTCATTAACTATGTGAATGCACGTGGAGGTAAGGTTGTCCTGGCTCCTATCGCAGAGGTGCCTGTAAGCTGGGAATCTCCATTGGCAGCGTTTGCCAATACTCTTGAACATGAGCGCGTGGTGACATCTCGCATCCATAACCTTTATGCACTTGCAGAAGAGGAGAAGGATTTTGCAACTCGTCAGCAGCTCAACTGGTTTATAGCAGAACAGGTGGAAGAAGAAGAGGCTGCACAGGAAATCATTGATAACCTCACTCTTGTAGGCTCGGATGGCACTGGTATTTATCAGATTGATAGCGAGCTCGGCTCACGTACGTATACAACACCCTCGCCTCTTGCAGGAAAATGATTAAGACCTACAGTTAAATTTGAGGATATGGAAACGGCATCTATATAGATGCCGTTTTTTATGCGAATACGATTGCAATAATCGAATACGGTTGCAATAATAAAAAGCGGCGCTTCTGTGAAGGAACGCCGCTAATATTAGAATTTAAGGCTCTATAAATACTTACTTCGGTGAACGTCGTTTCGCAACGCCGGTCAGCCTATTTTCTTACTACTAACTTAATATCTTATTTAAATCCAAACTTTATCCCAATTACGTTGCAAAGTTAATGTTATTTTTCGGAAAATAAAAAATATCAGCCTTAAATTCCATATTATTACAGGAATTTAAGGCTGATATGGTGTCGGTTTAGTTTTTTATGGTTGAGCGTTTAGCGGATTATTCAGGGAGGGTGTAGAAATTTATCAGGCGGGTGAGCGCCGCTTCACACACGGGGCAGAACGTGGGGTGGTAGTTGTCGCGCATGCGGCACGTCTCAACCGGACGGTACACGCCTTTTTTCTTATAGCCGCCACCTTCGAAAACCCCGACTACCTGCTTGTCGCCTTTTTTCGCGTTTCCTTTCTGTTTCATTCTCTCGGCACGGTTGCCTCCTTTATCCTCCCAGGGAGTAGGTATAGGGGTGCCGGGAGTAACCATGTCTTTCCATTTGGACTCAAAATCCACGAGTGTTGTCAGGTTTGGTTCCCAAGGTTCGATATCGAGAGGATAAGTGTCGTTTTCTTCGCCGTCATAGACATATTCATCGGCGAGCCCACCGAAACTGTGACCGAATTCATGCACAGTGACAGGGAGTGTCTGTTTGTTGCGGGATGTGGCGATGTGGTATGAATTATATATTCCTCCGCCGCCATATTCCTCAGTGTTTACAAGAATCATGATATGCTCGTAGGGGATGCCGCTCAGAGATTCATGAAGTTTTTTCACGTGGGGGGTGGTGAGATAACGGGAAGAATAGAAAGTGCTGAAGTGGGAGCCGAAAGCAGTGTCTTTCCATTGTTTTTTCAGGGGTATGCTGACGCCACTTTCGCGTGAGGGCACCATCACGGCTACAAAGTTGAATTTGTCTTTGTTTGAGGCGTAAGGTTCGTAAGAGAGCATCTCGTCGGTAAACATTTTTGCATGGTTGATGAAGGAATCCATCTCTTCGATTGTGTAGCCCTCAGACAGCATGGCGATGTCGATTGCATTTTTGGAATCCCCGCCTTTGTGGATGTATTTATGAGGATATGGGATGTGGCCTTTCATCGCCACCAGTTCGTCGTCAGGACGGTAACGATGTGAAAGACGGGCAATTTCCTCCTGGCGGTTGTTGCGTAGTGACACTATTATGTCAGCCTCCTTTTTTGGTAGCGGCACCAGGAAAGAGTTCTCGAAAGAGTTGTTGACCTTCTCTGCTTCAGGGGTATAAATCCATTCCTGAAAGAGGGAAGAGAAAGAGTTGCTGTAGAGGGTTTCCCCGGTCTGAGGGTCAACCACAGATATTGTTCCATTTCCAAGGTAAGGTAGCTGATTAAGTCTTGCGCGTCTGCCATACCAGCCTTCGGATTTAGACTGACCATCAAGCATTATATGTATTCCGGAAGGACCTCCACCGAAAATATAGTCAACTCGTAGAGTACTGTCTGCAAAGTTTGTGGAGAAATCTGTACTTTTGGTTGAAGTGACAGATGAAGTAGCCTTGGCGCTTGCGGGATCTGCCGATGAAACGGTTACGGCTTCTGTAGCAAATATGGAAAGTGCCGCAGAGGCTAAAAGTGTGCTTAAAGTTAATTTTTTCATGATGAAACAGGTTAATGTGAAATGACGGTTGAATAGGTCATACTCATATAATTACGGCAAAGTTAATGAAATTTTTTAATAAAAACGTAAAAACTTGGTGTATGGAAATAAAAAACTGAAATAGTCAACCGTCTCAGACGGTGTAAACCAAATTAGTTAATCGCCCTCAAATCTGTCAACACTTTTCAGGGATAGTCAGTTTTTGATCAGGACAGTTTTGTTGAACTCACTAATGAATAACAATATGGCAAGCAAGGCAATTCAATTTTTGGAGGCTCATCAAAGTAAAGCCCCATCACGATTTGTTGATGAAGCCAACTGGCGCAAGGAGAATGCAGGTTGGCTTCGTTGGTCACGTCAATTGGCAACCACACTTATGGGCTATATGCAAGACCAAGGCTTGAAACGCGCTGATCTTGCTGCGCGTCTTGGCGTTAGCCCTCAGTATGTGAGTAAGCTTCTCTCTGGAACTGAAAATTTAAGTTTTAAGAGTATAGCCAATATCGAAGATAAACTTGGAATAACTTGCATGTCAATGGTTAGCCCTTAACTAATTGACAGAAGTTATCACGAATAATCCTGAAATGACGGCAGATAACAGGTCAACCTGTCATCTGCCGTCATTTCAGGATTATTCGTAGATTGAGGTCGGGGAGGTGGTGTGGTCCTCTCCGATGATAGATTTGTGGAGGCTTTCGAGCTCTTTTAGGGAAATCACGCTTTTGGGATTGAAAGAGTTTCCGTTGACATAGTTCAGCAAGGACACTTTCAGTTGATTCATTGCCGGACTGTCGTTGCCGGGATTCAGGATATCGAAAGCCGAAAAAAGGAGTCTGCCGTTTCCACACCTGGCTTCAAACACGTAGGCAAGATGACGGTTGTGTACAAAATTGTCTATTGCCTTTATGACAGGATCAGCTGCCGGGATAGAATCGAGATTCACTACTTTTGCATTTTTCAAAGGGTGCCACCACTGCCAGTCGGTGTGTCCGTCATTGGGGAACAGCTGAAGTGCAGGATGTTTTGGGTCACACAAAATGCCCATTGTCCCCGCTTGCTTCGGGAAATGCACGGGACTCCAGAATACGGGGAGGAATTTACTTTCTATCCCTTCAGTGTCGTCGGGTGATGGTGCCAACAACACAGTCTTCCCTGCAGCAAGTGCTTTCTCGGCTTCATCAAACGATCGGGTAGTGAACACGTTGCCATTCTCGGTTTTTGAATCAGGATAGACATGAATCTTCCAGCTGTTTGCGATGTTGTCGCTGATTTTGACTTTCACGACTATTGCCGAAGGGTCGGTGACCATATCGAGAGGTGCCGAGAACTTACCGACAGTGGTAATTTCTCCTGCTTTTGCCTCGTCAATAGACAATTCTCCGGATGCTAATATTTTTCCTGTTGAAGCGTTTGTAATCTCCCAGGATACGGGCTTACCGGTCATTGCCTTGTCGGAAAAGTTAGCCAGAAGGATTTCTCCGTTAAATATATCCGAGTTACGATAAACTGCGGATTCATAATTCAAAAGCGGAGTCACCGGAGCGCAGAACTGACGGAACCATTCAGGAGACACGGCGCCTTTATTGTCCCAGAAAGCATCAATAAGACCGACCAAAGCAGTGCCTTGTCCCGGGAAATCCTGCAGCCCAAGAAGCTGGAATCCGGACATCCCTTTAGTCTTCAGGGCGCGTTCAATCTCCTCCTTATACATCAATGCAGCCAGATTAGCCGAGGCAAGGGTCATGTCGCGGCTTTGGTCGAACAATCCTTTTTTCTTAAGTTTTCCCGGATTAGCTTAAAGTTAAGAGGGTTGAGTGTTCCGGTGTATTTGCTGATCTCATCCATGGAGGGGAACACGGCATATTGCCCTATCTCGTGTGAAATTAAAGGAACGGGGAAATCTTTGATCCTTTCCGAATAATCAGCATTGAATGATGGAGATTCTGTTTCAAACACCCCTTGACCGCGCACCCATCCGTTGTCTGTCCATTGTGTCACAAAAAATTCATCTTCCGGTTCGGGATGACCTCCGTGACCTTTTTCAAAAGTGAAAGAGGTGGTGGTGTAGAGATGACGCGGATCGCGCTGTTTCATCTCCTTTACAATGGCGTTAAGCCAATTGAAATCGTGCTGAAGTTCGTTGCCTACGCTCAGAAGACAGAACGATGGATGATTTCCGTAATTCCGGATAATATTCTCATATTCATTCTTAAGGAATTGTTCAGCCTGAGGGTCGTCTCCTATTTTAAGAGACCACACGGGAAGTTCCACCTGAAGGTAGAACCCGAGAGAATCTGCAACCTCGAATGCCGCTTCCGGAGGACACCATGAATGAAATCTAAAATGATTCAATCCCCATTCTTTTGCAGTAGAGAAGGTCTTTTCCCAACCTTTTTTATCAGTTGCCGGTGCCCCGGTGAGCGGAAACACGCAACATTCGAGTGTACCTCTCAGGAAAACGGGGGTGTCGTTTATTCTTAGACCATCTTTGTTGTCGATGGTGCGTATGCCGAATGTGGCGACTTTTGAAGACTTGCCAGATATCCCCACTGATGCTGTATAGAGCCGGGGATTAAACTCGTTCCATTTCTGCAATGATGACACAGGCAGCGACATCTCGACGGTGTTGGCACCCGGTCTGAGTGTAAATTTCTTTGATGCCTGAATGGGAGTTCCGGATATCGCAAAATTTACCTTCTGTTTGGATACTTTCGAAGAGAAGTTGTTGATAATCCCTTTGATGTAGACAGAATCTCCGTTTGCAATTGTGTGGATTTCAATCCTGTCAATATCTATCTCCGGAATAGCCCTAAGGGAAATCTCGCCGAGGATGCCATTCCACATTGTCTGTGTGTCGTTGGTGTAGGAATGAGCGAGATTGCCTGTAGAAATGTCGTATTGACGGGAGTTGTCGATTTCAACCTCCAGTAGATGTTTCCCCGCCTTTAGCCCTTTGGGGAAAACGTGACGGTGGGGAGAGACAAGACTGTATAGAGTGTCGTTTGCTTCCATCCCTCCGAGTCTGGCGGTTGATTTCCAGATCACTCTTTCCAAAGTCAGTTCAAGAGGTTTGCCGGCAATTTCCGGAGTGATTTCGACTTCGCGGGAATATAGGGCAGGTCCTATATATGAAAATCGACGTGCGAGCCTACGGTATTTCTCATCGTCTGACATAGATGTGGAGTCAAGGGGAGTGCCGAGACATGCCATGTCGGTGGTCGACGGCAGGTTTATTTCTCCGTTCTGACGGATGCCGGAAAGTTCAACTTTCCAGACTCCGTCAAGATTTATTTTGTCAGATCCTTTTGCAGAAGCTATGCCCGGGAGAATCAGGGCGGCTATTGAAAGGATCAAGCTGTAGCCAGTCATGATTAAATCTATTTATTACAATGATTTAAATAAAATTCCTTAATGTCATAATGGTTAGGATCGAGAGACACTGCCTCATTGAGATATTTCTTAGATTTTGCAGTGTCGTCCAGTCCGGCATACCCTAAAGCCAACATAAACAGGCAATGCACACGGTTACGGGTGTCGAGAGAATCGTCCCAGATGAGGAGGTCGGGAAGAGAAACCGCGAAATAATCCATTTTTACAGTGTCATGATAATGCTGTCTGCCATAGTCGGCGAGTTTGTTGAAATAGCTTCTTGCCTTGTCGTCCATTCCCAAAGCTTTGAACGCCAATCCGGCATAAAATATTTTGTGAGGCTTGGCATCGTTATAATATAGAGCCGGGGCAGGATCGGTGGGTCCTTCTGTAGCCATTTTGAAATATTTGTCGGCATTGTCTCGGTCTCCTTTCTTCTGATATGCCAAAGCAATCATATAAAGGAAGTCATTTTCCTGGGCGCCGTAGAGTTTCCCTTCGCCAAGATTTTCAGGGTAGGAGAGACATTCATTCATCAAGGATATGACCTCGTCATAATCTCCTTTTTCAAAAGCCTTGTTCGCGAGACCCATGCGGCAATACTGATACTGAGCCGGCACTTTCCCTTCGCCACCTTCCCAGGGATGGAATATCCGATTGTCGATCATCTCTTTTGCACGACGGTGATTCCCCGTGAAATTGAGAAGGGAGATAAATTCGAGATAGAGGTCATCGCGTTGCTCCACTTCTTGCATATGATCTTGGAGGAACGACAGGCGTTGGGAATGTGGTTTCTGAATGCGTCGGTAAAGCTGGTCGAGTTCCATCAGTATTCTTGAATCAGACATATCAAGATTGAATGCCTTCTCCATAAATCTCACGGCCTTTTCAGAATCATTCTTCTTGTTGAAATAAGCTAACGCAAGATTTCTCCAAACTGTGGGGAACGAGGGGTTGAGTTCCCTTGATTTTTCCCAAAGAGAGACTGCAATGTCATACTGACGGTTGTTGTAGTAAAGATTGCCGAGCAGATATGGAGCCACTGAATCGTGGGTGTCTGTCGCGATTGCATCATTTAAAGCAATGACTGCCTCATTGCGGTTTGGGAAACATCCTGCAGAATCAGACGCGCTCCCCTTCTTGAAAACTTCCGCGGCTCTTTCATTGTCTCCGGCTTTCAGCAGGTTCCACCCAAGGTAATACCAGGTCATGGGGGTAGTGTAGCCGTTTTCGACGGCAGTCTCCCATACCTGTGCCGCTACATCAAATTGTCCGGCAAGGGTGAAATCTATCGCCACTTCATCATAATTATGAGGCTCGGATCTCATAAGGGAGATAAAATGATTGAGGGTTGCCACATTTTTGTCGGCAAGATATTTCACGAACAACGCGCAGAAATTAAACGGATCAATTTCTAAAGATTCGTTTGCAAGGGATATTGCTTCCTTTTCTTTCCCCGATTTATGAAGGATAAGAGACTTCAGGGCACGAGCCTGATGGTTGTGGGCGTTGCGTGCAAGGGATCTGTCAAGTTCATAAAGGGCATCGTCATAATTGCCGGACTCCGCAGATATGCGGGCACACCATAGGAACCCTGCGTCTTGCCATGCCGCATTCCAGGTAGATTTATAGAAATAGTCGTAAGCCTGTGCCGTTTTCCCTTGATAAAAACATGCCACTCCGAGATTATAAAGGATTTCACCGTCGTATGGATTGGGGTTTCTCTTGATCTGACGCTGGAGAGCTTTTGTGAGATATTTCTCTGCAATATCAAATCTCCCTTTGCGGAGATACCACAATCCCATTGCATTGTTACACCTGATGTCACCGGGATCCCGGCGGAGACCCTCCTCATAATAGTCGAGAGGGCTGTATGTGGCGTGGCGGTATTGTTCGAGGTGAAGTCCTGTAAGGTAGAGTTCTTCAACTGTTTTTGTGTCTTCCGGACTTAACGGAGCTTCGGCGGCTGCGGGAAGCTTTTTGATTTCGTCCGGTTGTGGAATCCATGAAAGAACCGTCTTGCCGTTCTTTATGATATAGACTTCAACTGAATTTATATCATTCCCTTGTAGGTCAACTATAATCTCAGCGATCTTCTCCGGTGAAATCTGTAATGAATCGGACAACAATACCGAATCGCCGGATTTTACACTTATTCCAATTTTCTGCGAAGAAGTTGACTGTATTTTTAGCTCGGCAACCCCGTCGGCGGTTTGCTCGATGTTGAAGATGATGTCTTTTGATGCATTTTTGACCATCCCCAATTCCCGGTAAGGGAGGAAATATTGTTTGAAATGCTTTTCCTCAAAAGGCATCAGCCAGGAGAAGTCTGGCTGATTTTCTGTGAACACCCCAGCCATCAGTTCAATATATGGTCCGTCTTCATCAGTAAGGTTTCGGTCCCATGCGCGACCGAAATCACCGTTACCCCATGTCCATTGTTTTTTGCCGGGGGAGACATGATGGGAAGCCACATGAAGCATACCGGCACGTGTGTCGCATTCGTACCCACCTTCGAAATTGAATTTGGAATTTACACCCATATAGGAGGTGGGAACGAAAATGTTTTTATAGTTGGCTATGTCCACACCTGCAGAATAATCCATCTTGTAATATGTGCCTGTGGCGATAGGGAATGAACTTACGGCACGTTTCCCATGATCGAATACAGCATTGATATCCGGGGGGAAAACGCTTCTGTAGTGATCGTTGACGGCAACTGCGGGATTAGCCCACCATAGGAATGTCTGTGGCAGGGGGGTGGGATTGTAAAGGGTCCCCTCGATTTCAAGATAGGCACAACCGGGGCGAAGAGTGAATGCCGCCATCCCTTTCTGATGAAACATACGTTCGATCTCATTTACGATCACTGATACAGATCCGTCGGAGTTTTCCCGTATCGTGCAGTCTACGGGCATAAAAGTGCTGGGGCGGTGATGCTGCGGCCAGTTGAATTCGATGCCACCTGAGATCCAAGGACCGGCAAGTCCAACGAGAGCAGGCTTGATCACGTGGTTATAGTATATGAAATGGCGCTGTTTTATCTTGTCGTAAGCCATCTGTATTCTTCCACCCAGTTCAGGAAGTACCATAACCTTTATATACTCATTCTCAATAAATACGGCGTTATATTCCTTGTCGGTCTTGGTGTCGGCTATCGATTCGATCACTTGATAGGGATATACACTGCCGCTTGAACCTTGATATACTCGTTTCTCGAGGAAAACCGGATTTTTATCCGGTTTTCCAACTTCATAAGTAGGGATAACAATCTTTTCTTCCCAAGCTTTTACCATCTTATTCAATTGATAATTAGTAATTATTAATTAGTAATTGATAATAAATATTCAACCTTTAATAAGTTTTTTCTCAAGTTCTTCGAGGCTTTCCCCTTTTGTTTCAGGGAGACGCCGAGTGAAGAAGATGTAACCGAATATGCAGATAGCGGCATATATCCAGAATGTCCCGTAGCTTCCGAGCCATGAGTTAAGGATAGGGAAGGAGTATGTGAGCAGGAAACATGCCGCCCACAGTGCAAACGTGCAGGTTGCCATCGCCACCGCGCGAACCCTGTCGGGGAATATTTCAGAAAGCAGGACCCATGTCACCGGTCCGAGGGTCATGGCATAGCATGCGATCGCGATCACCACGAGTAGCACCATCCCGATTCCGGTGAATCCGAAGAAGTAGCCTGCACCGAGTAAGAGATACGTGACAGCGAGTCCACCTGCGCCGATAAGCATGAGTGTCCGTCTGCCGAGACGCTCTACCGTGAATATCGCCACGAAAGTGAAGACAAGATTGGTGATTCCTGTCAGCACTATATTGAAAAGTGTTTCGCTAACATCATATCCGGCACCCTCGAATATTTCCTGTGCATAGTTGAAAATCACGTTTGTGCCACACCATTGCTGGAATACAGCAACAATAAGACCGAGAATGAGTACGCGTCGATATGGTTTTGAAAAAAGAGTGGCGAGGTTACCCTGCTTTCTGTTCCCGTCATTTTTCTGTTGCGCCTCTATTTCTTTGTGGGCATATCCGTTATCTCCTATTTTAGCCAACACCTCGAGTGCCTTATCAGCTCTGTTTTTGAGGATAAGCCAACGGGGACTTTCAGGGATAAAGAAACTCATGATGAAGAACAGTGCGGCAGGAAACGCCTCAGCCCAGAACATCCAGCGCCATCCCCATTGGCAATTCCACGATGCGAAAGCAGGTTGTGTGGTATTTGCATCAAGTGGTTCGGCAATAAGATAATTCACTATCTGCGCCGCCAGGATTCCGATTACAATTGTGAGTTGATTTATGGAGACAAGTTTCCCCCTGATATGTGCCGGAGATATTTCTGCAATATACATGGGAGATACCATTGAGGCGACACCAATCGCGACACCACCGATGAGCCGATAAAACAGGAATAAGTCATAATTGGAGACTTCCCCTGTGCCGTATGCCGAGATAAGGAAAATTACGGAAGATATCATTAATAGCCATTTCCTGCCGATCAGATCCGCAAGCTTTCCGGCGGTTGTGGCGCCGACAAGACATCCGGCTATCGCGATGCTCATTGCCCATCCCTGTTGCACGGGATTGTCGGTGATGCCGAAGAAAACTTCATAGAACGGTTTTGCTCCTCCGATCACCACCCAGTCGTAGCCGAAAAGTAGCCCTCCCAATGCTGACACGAAGCAGATGAAATAGATAAATTTCTTATTGAAATCGGTCATTGTCATGATTGCGGTTTTAAGGTTATTATGATGATGCAAAATTAGTAAGCAGAGGATGGTGAAAAAATAGAAAAACAGAAATGATTGATGGATTATTTTACGATTTTTGTTAATTTAGCGTTATGAAGAAGATAAAAAGCGGATTTAAAGGAGAGAGGGCACATGTGCTGCCGGAAACGAGCATACGGTTTTTGGCTTCAAATCCCCTGTCTTCAGGTCTATATATTACTGATATAGGCTACTATCCTCATGCCGTCAATCATTATAGGGAGAGGGAATTGCCGATAGGTGAATACGTGTTTATCTATTGCATAGAGGGTGAGGGATGGTTTGAGTGCCGTGGAAAGAGGCATAATATATCGGGAAACCAATATTTTGTCCTTCCTCCCGAGACAGCTCACAGCTATGGCGCGGATCCAGACAATCCATGGACAATATATTGGATACATTTCAACGGCACTCTTGCAAAAGTGTTTTTCCCGGAAGTGCCGTGTGTAGGGGATCTCAAGCCGGGCGTTAAATCAAGAATAGCAGACAGGCTTGATATTTTTGAGGAAATTATGATGGTGTTGGGACAGGGGTATACCGGTGAAAATCTTCTTTATGTTAGTTCTGTGTTCCACCATTTTTTAGGCACATTGCGGTTCCTTCACCAGTATCGTATGGATTCCGGTTCGGACAACGAACCGATAGAGATGGTTAATGCCTCTATCCATTATATGGAAGAGAATATTTGCCGCAGATTGAAGCTGGATGAGATTGCATCGTATATAGGATATTCACCATCGAGATATTCGGAGGTTTTCAGGAAAAGTATGGGATGTCCGCCGATGGAATATTTCAACCGGATTAAGATAAAGTATGCGTGTCGCCTGCTTGAGAAATCGAAGTTTTCAGTTCAGCAGATTTCCAGCCGTATCGGTATAGAAGATCCGTACTATTTCTCCCGACTTTTCAAGAAGGAGACAGGAGTCTCTCCCACAGCCTATCGCAACGGGTTATACTCCGAGCCCGGATAGCCAAAAAATTCAATTATAAAGTGAGTAAAGGCTGAGGATTGTGCGTATCGGATTATAAGTACGACCCAAGAAAATTAAATGAACAGATGCCAGCCATATATTGCGGCAACCTATGTTTTTCGTAGGAACTTATAAACTTCTAAATATAACAGCCTTATGTCAAAATTATCCTACAGATTGCTGATAATCCTGTTGTCTATAATTGTGTATGTCACCACAGTTTTTCCGCGAGGGGGATATTTCAGCTTTCTCGGTATCTCCGGATTTCCTCTGTCAATCTTATTAGGGACTATTGTATACTACATACTCACCGCTCTGCTCGTAAGTTCAAAACGAGGCAAACAAAACAAAATATTCATCCTCATTGCCATTATCGCGCCTTTTGTTCCGGAGCTCATAGTCAGGATATTCGACTGGAGCGAAACCCTGGTCAGTTTTCCGGATAACCTGTTTAAAGTATTGGCGATAATCATATCATGGATTGTATTCGGATATACAAAAAACACATTAATACGTATAGGCGTGAGCGTTATAGTCTTTGCTGTCACCATATGGTTTCCTTTCTGTGGATACGCTTATTGGAGCAACTACATTATAGACGGCTCTTTTACAGGGAAGAAATATCAGCATATATCAAGCGAAATAAAAGTACAGGATGCTAATGGTGAATATGTAGATCTGGAATCCCTATACAAGAGTTATATATTGCTTGATTTCTGGTCAAGACGCTGTGGGGTGTGCTATAAGATGATGCCGGAAGTCGAAAAGCTTTATGAGAGATTTAAAAATAACGAGGATATCAAAGTATATTCAGTATTCTGTCGTTATGAAGACGACCGCTACAATTCCGGTGACAGTATTGTGCGAAGCCGTGGCTATAACTTTCCGGTAGTTTCAATCGATTACAATGAGAATATAGCTTTGATGAAAGAATTAGGAGTAGAGACATATCCACAATTCCTAATTATGGACAGCGACAATAATATCGTATATCAAGGCACTCTCATTTTAGCCGAAAAGTTTCTTGAAGATCTTTAAACCAACTTTTTCTATATGGTTACAGCATATTTCGGATGACGTAGAGAGTTGCACTGCGACAAGATAAGACGAGAGAATAGTAAAAAATGCGTGAGCTTTTTTATTGAGGATGGAAAACCGGGTCAAGGAATGTGGCTGATATGATAAAGTTTTGTAATTAGGACAAAATTGTTTTTTAAAGTTGTCAATATTGGAAACTTTTAAAATGGACTGCTTGAGGTGGAGGGTGATGCAAATTTAGAAGAAATAGGATGCAATCCCAGTTTTAATCACATTTTAAGGACATAAAACGTGATTAGACACACATTTTATGGATATAAATTGTGAACTCATGGGACCCAGTCAGGTTCTGTGATAATATTCATAAAACCATGAATAATCCGAAAAGATACACCAAGCGTTCTTCTCGTTCAGAAAAAGCCAATGTCCTGTAGGATCATTCGTAAATACATCATCTATTATATCGGTTCGCAAATCCTCATTACTTTCTGCCTCCCCCACTTGCTCTGCCGTGTACTCCGAATAAGCTATCTGCCTCCAAAATAGTCTCACATCATTCAGGAATCGACACATGATATTTATACCTTTTTCGCCCAGATAAGGCTCATATTCTTCAGGACATTGGATATGTCCTCTGGCATCGTATGAGATCTCCGAAGATACATTCTCATGAAAATAAAGTGGCTCAACATAATTGTTTCCCCTTTTGTTGTTACAACAGTGATGTGGTACTTCTTGAGCTTCCTCATTCAAGGTCTTACCGTCACAGGATGCGACAAGGTTGTCATAAGACAGAAAATGCGGAAAAGGGGGCATCCCGAATTTGAAAGTGGGATCGGTAAGCTCCCCTTTAGGACAAACGGTAACATTCCTATCGTTCAATGAAGGATATTTCCTGTATTTTACCCTGTCAGATTCCCAGTCTGTCAGTTCTATCTTATGCGGAATGACATGTTCCAACGTAACATTCTTTCTATGGTTTTCTCCGTTTTGGAGATGAAGCCTTCTCATGCAATAACAGCAATAGCCATCCTGTTCCTTGACAAGATGATGGATCAACTCTGTTTTATCTACTGTGTCATAGCGCAAATTGACATAGCAGATACCGTTCCAGCAAGAGTTCAATATTCGCCGGTTGATGGTAAGTCCCGTGACTCGGTTCTGTGCCCTTGTCTTGTCTATGAACCTCATTTCCTTACTCCTTGGCTATTTCGGCATCCAACTTCTCTCTATATACGGAGAAATCCTCTTCTCCTACGAGTTGTCTCAGTTGATTCAACACCTCATTGGCTGATTCTTCTTTCCGGCGATGCTTAAGTCTGATGTATCTCTCACTGAGCGCATTGAGCAAAAAGTTTCTCGGTTCGGTTTGCATGACCTCATACAAAGTGTATGTATAATCATGTATGAACAAGTTACCGGTTGCCGTATGTGTATACTCGTTGCCTTTACGTTCCATACGGAATACCTTATTGTTAGCATTCTGACGTAGATTCGTCACTATCAATGGTGAATGAGTAGCGATAACAAACTGTACTTCCGGGAACGTATGAGTAAGGCGCAATAATACATCCTGCTGAAGCGACGGATGCAGATGCAAGTCCAGTTCGTCAATCAGAACAATGCCCCCTGGGACATGTCTTCCTTGATTCAGGATAAAACTGCGGTACGCCATATCAAAAACTATTGAAAACAGTCGCTCAAGTCCCGCTGGCAATTCATACCATGCACGCTGCACTCCGTCAGAAAAAGTGAATTTCAGATAAAAATCGGTGACTCCATCCACACTCACGGAACTGATCTTAAAATCTGCTGAACGGTCGGACAGTCCCTCTATGCTATTGTCCGTAAAAGTTTTCAGATATCCGGTCACATATTCTATTTCCCGGCTTATCTTCTCCCTTTGTTCCAATAGGGTGGCACGGGCTTTCTCATCCTCAGATTCGTTAAGTGAGCGTTCTATACTTATCAAGAGATTGGATATGCGGATAAAACGCTTCTGCCATATTTCCGTACATGATGTAAATTCATTCCAGTGATAATATCCCCAGGTGCGTCCAATCTCATTATCTTCATTAAGCAATGCCTTGACATTGGTGCCTAAATTGGTATTCACATGAGGATAACGGTCTGAATAATACACTAACAAAGGATACCTGTCAGTTTTATCAAGCAGAGTGCGAAACTTGATATAAGCATCTTTATACAGGCTGCTCTGTAAAGTTGCTTTTTCATATGAATTTTTGCGAAAATCCCATTCAAGTTTAAGTGTATCTTCAATATTTTTATCCGGGTTTTCTCCTTCTTGTGATTTCATCTTTGCTGTTCCCTGTAAAGATACATAATCTGCGATTCTACCATTATGGTATATCTCTCGCACATTGATGTTTTCTACACCCAGATCAGTTACTTCATTTGCCAAAGATGAAAATCCCCACGAATTGTTACTCTTATTGAAAATGAAACTTAAAGCATCGCACAAGGATTTTATCAGAGAAGATTTGCCGGTTCCGTTTTTGCCTATAAAAACGGTGGTCTGATCTGCAAAATCAAACTCTGTGTTTCTGAAACAATGAAAGTTCTCTATCCTAAGACGCTTTATTATCATATCAATCCTAATTCTTTTTTACAAATTTAGATAAAAATCGCGAGACTAATACATCGGCAGAATAACAAAATGATTTTTTAGAGGAAAGTTAACAATTATTTTTAACTACATGATAAGTTGCTATTAAAAATTGGGAATATGAGTGGAATAGGATTCTTCACCTTCCCGGCAAATATATCCTCACTCGTCTCACTATGTGTGTTTGATCATCAGCTACTGATGAAAATCTGACAAAATTTTGAAAAAGGAAAATTTTTAAACAACTTCATTTGGAGACTACGTGTCTAATAGTTACTTTTGCTAAAATTATGTTATTCTGATTGATTCTCCAATATCTGGGGATTCTGCCAGAGTCAAAAACTACAATATCATGAAGATTCAAAGAATATTTGTTGCGGTTTTTGCAACTTTGACAGGTGCGGTCTCTTCTGTTTCTTTCGGGGCGGAAGAAGCGACTGTGTTGAAAGGGTATTTCTACGGAAATATGGAAAGTCCCGGGGGGGGGGAATGGCAATGCCCTGATTCGTTGGCTTACAATAAGGAGCAGCCAAGAGCCACGTTTGCAACTTTCCCCGACATCGAGAGTGCGCGAAAGGTGCTTCCCGAAAACAGTCCCTATTGGATGAGCCTTGACGGGGATTGGAAATTCAAATGGGTGAAGGAGCCGTCGCTCAGATCCAAAGATTTTTATAAACCGGACTTTGACACCTCCGGCTGGGACGATATAAAAGTGCCATCCAACTGGAATATCGTAGGTTTGCAGAAAGACGGATCGTTGAAATATGGTAAGCCGATTTATGTGAACCAGAAGGTCATTTTCCAGCATAAGGTTGAACCTGACGACTGGCGCGGAGGTGTGATGCGTACACCCGCTGAAACATGGACCACGTACGAGGACAGGAATGAGGTCGGTTCTTACGTAAGGAAATTTACAGTTCCTGAATCATGGAAAGGGAGAGAAGTATATATTAACTTCGATGGTGTGGATTCCTTCTTTTATCTCTGGATCAACGGAAAGTATGTAGGATTCAGCAAGAATTCAAGAAATGCCGCACGGTTTGATATCACCCCTTATCTTGTGAAAGGGGAGAACAAGGTGGCAGTAGAGGTATATCGGAACAGCGACGGTTCGTTTCTTGAGTCTCAGGATATGTTCCGGCTCCCCGGTATATTCCGGTCGGTGTCGATATATTCCACATCTCCCGTGCAGATCAGGGATCTTGTAGTGATTCCCGACCTGACGGATAATTATACGGAAGGTGAATTGAAAATCACGACTTCGGTACGCAATCTTTCCAAGAAAACTGCAAAAGGGTATAGCTTGACCTATACTGTCTATGCCCATCCTCTTTATAGCGACGAAAACAATCCGGTGAAGGGTGGAAAGGTTATTTCTTCCGACATAAATATTCCTGTAGGCACTGAAGAATCCGTAACCTCAGTTTTGAAATTGCCGCATCCCAATCTTTGGAGTGCTGAAGAGCCGTGGAGATATACCCTGGTCGGTCAGCTGAAAGACAAGAAAGGGAATGTGGTCGAGACAGTGTCTGCATATACCGGTTTCCGGAAGGTCGAGATCAAAGACACTAAGGCGGAAGAAGATGAATTCGGATTGGCAGGCAGATATTTCTATGTAAACGGTAAACCCGTCAAACTGAAAGGTGTAAACCGCCACGAGACCCATCCGGAGCGGGGACATGCAGTGACGCGTCAGGATATGGAGCACGACGTGATGATGATGAAACGCGCCAATATCAACCATGTGCGCAACAGCCATTATCCCGATGACCCATATTGGTACTATCTGTGTGACAAATATGGCATCTACCTTATGGATGAGGCAAATATCGAGAGCCACGAATATTATTATGGCAAGGCATCATTGTCGCATGTTCCGGAATTTAAGGATGCGCATGTGGCAAGAAATATGGAGATGGTCCATTCTTCGGTAAATTCCCCTTCGGTTCTGATATGGTCTCTCGGCAATGAGGCGGGCCCCGGTGATAATTTCGTTGCCGCCTATGATGCTATAAGGGATTTTGACCTCTCGCGTCCGATACAGTATGAACGCAACAACGATATCGTGGATATGGGTTCATGCCAGTATCCTTCGATCAAATGGGTAAGAGATGCAGTTAAAGGTGAAGACAGGGATGTCAAATATCCTTTCCATATAAACGAATACGCCCACTCTATGGGTAACGCCATAGGGAATCTCGTGGATTATTGGGACGCAATGGAGAGCACCAACCATTTCATGGGTGGTGCGATATGGGATTGGATCGACCAGTCTCTTTATAATTATGATTCCAAGACGGGAGAACGTAACCTTGCATTCGGAGGAGATTTCGGTGACTTCCCGACAGACGGTCAGTTTGTCATGAATGGTGTGCTTTTTGGAGACATGACTCCGAAGCCGCAGTATTATGAGGTGAAGAAGGTATACCAGAATGTAAGGGTTGCTCCCGTGGATATGAACAAAGGGGAGATCTCTATTTTCAACAAGAACTATTTCATTCCGTTGCAAGGTTACGACCTGACATGGCGATTGCTTAAAGATGGAGTGGAGGTGGAATCCGGAACCCTTGCGGTGGAACCGGTGGCTCCAAGGACAGAAGCAAAAGTTTCTCTCCCGATAGATTCTTCAAAGATAGAGGATGGAAGCGAATATTTCGTGAATGTTGAATTCTCATTGTCGGAAAACAAGCCTTGGGCTGACAAGGGTTATGTGCAGATGGCTGAGCAATTACCTGTAAAGTTGTTGCCGGTTCAAGAGAATTTGGAAGTCGCCTTGCCAGACAAGATGAAAGATGCCGATCAGGAGATGGAAGTGATAGCAGGCGATGACTATACGATAGTGTTCAACCTCGCCAAGGGCACGTTGGATCGCCTCGTATACGACGGAAAGGATATGATAGTCCCCGGGAACGGTCCTGAACCGTATGCTTTCCGTGCTTATCTCAACAATGACCCGTGGGTGTCTGACGAATGGTTTGAGAACGGTTTGTATAATCTCAAGCACAAAGTCGTATCAAGGAAAATCGGTAAGGACAAGGATGGCAATAAGGTATTGTCGTTTGTTATCGAATCGCAGGCTCCGTGCGGAGGCAAAATGGTGGGCGGCAACGGTAATGCTTGCGGAACATATTCCATTGATGAGAGTGGATCGAAACCTTTTGCCGATGATGATTTCAAGCTGACCACCGTGCAGACATGGACAGTGTTTCCTGACGGCAAGATAGAATTGGATGCCGAGTTTGATTCCAACAAACCGGAACTGGTCCTTCCCCGGTTAGGTTATGTGATGGAAGTTCCGGCGGAGCTTGATGATTTCACCTATTATGGCAGAGGTCCTGAAGAAAACTACAATGATAGAAAGACCGGGCAGTTCGTGGGTCGATATACTTCAAAGGTGAAGGATGTGGTCACTCCTTACACTCGCCCTCAAAGCAACGGCAACCGCGAAGAGGTGAGATGGGCTTCGCTGTCTTCAGATGGTGCAGGCGTAAGATTCGATGCCCCGGCATTGATGTCGGTCACGGCAATACCTTATACTGAGATTGAACTGTTTAATACAGACCATCATTATAAGTTGCCGGAGAGCAAGCGGACAGTGTTGCATCTTGATTATGGCGTGACAGGTCTCGGGGGGGCAAGCTGCGGACAGGGAGGTCCTCTTGAACCTGACCGTATAAAGGCAGATCATAACCGCTTCAAGGTTGTTATTTCACCAGTGAAATCCCTCCGATGAATTGACATTGAGATAGAAAATAATAATCCGGACGATAGAGATATCGTCCGGATTATTATTTGATTGTCGTAATTGGAAAGAGGCAGGGGAATTATTCCTCCTCTTCCTTCATGTTGTGGAACACGTTCTGAACGTCTTCGTCGTCTTCAAATTTCTCGAGAAGTTTTTCGATAGCTTCGCGCTGTTCGGGAGTCACTTCCTTATAATCTGTAGGGATACGCTCGAATTCAGCAGAGACGATTTCCATACCCTTTTCCTCAAGATATTTCTGAAGGTTTGCAAACTGGTCGAAAGCGCCATAGATGAGCCATTCTTCTTCCTCTGCCTCAAGTTCAGCCTCAAAGTCCATGAGTTCGAGCTCGAAATCCTCAAGAGAAGTGTCGGCATTAGGTTTCACATGGAATACGCTCTTATGGTCGAAAAGGAATGAAAGGGAACCCTGGGTGCCGAGAGAGCCGCCGTGCTTGTTGAAATAGGAACGTACGTTTGCTACTGTGCGTTGGTTGTTGTCGGTGGCAGTCTCCACCACGATAGCGATTCCGTGAGGTCCGTATCCTTCATAAACGATCTCTTTGTAGTCGCCGGAATCCTTGTCTGTGGCTTTTTTGATTGCTCTTTCAACGGTGTCTTTAGGCATGTTTGCAGCCTTTGCGTTCTGCATGAGAACACGGAGACGGGGGTTCATGTCGGGATCAGGACCGCCAGCCTTGACCGCGATGGTTATTTCCTTACCGATACGAGTGAACGTGCGGCTCATGTTGCCCCAGCGTTTCAGTTTTCTTGCTTTGCGATATTCAAATGCTCTTCCCATAATTTATGAGTTGTGAGTTTTTGAGTTTTGAGTTGTTAGTTTCGAGTTGTGAGGGATTAACGAAGTTCCGCACCCCCTTGAGTGAGTGCCTTGATGATTTTCTGCATCACTGCGTCGATCTGCTTGTCGTTGAGGGTCTTTTCGTCGTCCTGAAGAGTGATGGCGATTGCATAGCTCTTCTTCCCTGCCGGAAGGTTCTTTCCTTCGTAAACGTCGAAAAGAGTGACGCTGCGGAGCAATTTCCGTTCCGCCTTACGCACGGTTTCCTCTATCTGAGCGAATGTCACTCCGGCGTCGATAAGCAGGGCGAGGTCGCGACGCACAGGCTGAGTTTTTGGCAGCGGTGCATATGTCACCTGATGTTTTGCCACGAGCTTGAAGAGGGAGTTCCAGTCGATGGCGGCATAGACTACACCTTTGTCAATGTCAAACTTCTTCAGGATGTTTGAACGGATAATCCCGAGCTCACCGATGCGTTTGCCTGAGCGAGAGTTGATATTGAGACGAGCGGAGAAGAATTCGTCGGAGTCCTGGGTGCAGACAATGGCACCTTCCGGCAAACCGAGCACACGGAATATGTTGAAGACGATTCCTTTAAGATCGAATACGGTAGCTTCCGCGCCCTTTTGGTTCCAGGACGGGAGATTGAAATCTCCTGTCAGCCACAGGGCGAGCTCCATGTTTTCATGGAACGGTGCGAGCGGTTTCTCCTCGGTGCTTTCCTTGTCGGCGTCTTTATGATAGACGTTGCCGAATTCGTAGAAACGAATGTTTTCAGCCTTGCGGTTGATATTGTGTGAAATAGATTCGAGTCCGCCGAAGAGGAGAGTGCGACGCATCACGGAAAGATCGCCGCTGAGAGGATTCATCACCTTTACGCAACCTGAAATCGGCAACTGCTCGGAATTTTCATAATATGATGCTGCCGAGAGGGAGTTGTTTAGAATCTCCATGAATCCCTCGCCGGTGAGACGGTTGCTTACAAGCTGCTGAAGATTATAGCTCAGGTCTGTGTCTCCTTGCGGTGAAAGGTTGGCATGCATCTCGGTGCCGAATTCCACATTGTTGTAGCCGTAAACGCGGAGGATTTCCTCCACCACGTCGCAAGGACGTGTCACGTCTACACGATATGTCGGAACCTTCAGATTGAGAATATCCGGGTTTTGAGAGTCACGTTCAACCGATATTTCAAGAGCGCGAAGAATCGCGATAACAAGCTCATCGGGGATACGTTTCCCTATCAACGACTCGCAGTAATCAAGAGAAAGTGCTATCTCGGCATCCTTTACGGGAACGGGATAAATATCTTCGATGTCGCCGCAGATCTCACCGCCTGCAAGTTCTTTGATAAGCACGGCTGCAAGTTTTGCAGCATATACGGTGATGTTTGGATCCGCGCCACGTTCGTAGCGGAAGGATGCGTCGGTATTGAGCCCGTGGCGACGTGCCGTGAGACGTACACGTGTGGGGTTGAAGTATGCACTTTCGATGAATACGTCTTTTGTGTCGGTAGTGACCCCGGATTCGAGACCGCCGAACACACCGGCGATACACATCGGTTCTTCGGCATTGCAGATCATGAGATCTTTCTCATGAAGAGAGCGTTCAACGCCATCAAGTGTGACGAATTTAGTGTCTGCTGGGCATGTGCGAACCACAATTTTCTCACCTTTCACCTTTGCAAGGTCGAAGCAGTGGAGCGGTTGCCCTATGCCGTTGAGGATGAAGTTTGTGATGTCGACGATATTGTTGATCGGGCGCTGACCGATGGCGATAAGAAGGTTTCTTAGCCACTCGGGAGATTCCTTGACCTCCACGTTGCGTATGGTGACGCCGGAATAACGGGGGGCTCCCTGGGTGTCTTCAACGGAGATTTCTACAGCTCCGTCTTTGCGGTCTGTTGTGAAATTTTCTACAGAAGGGAGTTCGACACAAGGGATTTCGTCACCTTTCCCGGCTTCGATGTTCTGACGGGTGAAGAGTGCTTTGAGATCGCGTGCCACACCGTAATGGCTTGCGGCGTCTACACGGTTTGGGGTGAGTTCAACCTCAAGGCAGTAGTCGCTTTCAACGTTGAAATATTTTGCAGCGGGAGTGCCGGCAGGTATGTTGTCGGGAAGCACCATGATTCCGTCATGGCTTTCGCCGACACCGATCTCGTCTTCTGCACAGATCATGCCGTTTGATTCGACACCGCGGATTTTCGACTTTTTGATTTGGAATTCTTTATCCCCGTCATAAAGTGTTGTGCCTAACGTCGCGACAACCACTGTCTGACCGGCAGCCACGTTAGGGGCGCCGCATACGATTGTCTGGGGCTCACCGTTGCCGAGGTCTACTGTCGTTATGTGAAGATGGTCGGAATTGGGATGCGGTTCGCAGGTAAGCACTTTGCCGATAACGATCCCCTTTAGTCCCCCTTTTATGGATTCAACCTCTTCCACATGGTCGCATTCGAGACCTAAAGAGGTAAGGGCGGCTGTAAGTTCTGCCGGAGAGAGAGAAAAATCGATGTAGCGTTTGAGCCACTTATAAGAGATATTCATAATGAAATGATGCTGTCGTAGTCCAAAAGAAACTGTTTAACATTTATTTTATCTTGTCATTGAGGTCATTGTCAGTATCTTTATGATATTTATTCAGTCATTATGGAACCCCATAACTCCATCATAAATATCAAAAATCTATCTGACAAATCCTCTCAATTCCTTCGACAAATAAATTTAAACAATTTCATAAGAAACGAAAGGTTTCCAAGGGTGCAAAAGTAATAAAAGTCACGGAAATATGCAAGAGGCAGCCCGGATATTCACAATAGCCTTTCAATGAAAGCTCCGTGAAATTCAGGCTGCCGGGAGTTCTATGCGGAAAGTGGTGCCTTTGCCGGGTTCAGATTCCTTCACAAAGATTTTTCCTCCGTGATATTCTTCAACGATTCTCTTCGCCAGAGTCAGTCCGAGTCCCCACCCCCGTTTTTTGGATGTGTGTCCGGGGTTGAACACGTTTTTAAAGTTTTTTCTCGAGATTCCTTTACCGGTGTCTTTTAGCTCGATCCATACCTTGTCTTTCTCGATGCCTGTGTAGATGTCGATTTGTCCTTCCCCATGCATCGCGTCGACAGAGTTTTTGATAAGGTTTTCCATCACCCATTCCATGAGTGGGGCTGAAAGGAGCGCTCCGTGGTCATCTTCGCTCAGATGTGTGTGGATTGGCACTCTTCGGGGGATGCGGCTTTTCATGTATTGTATAGCCTTTTCGATTGTCTCGTTGACATATTCCAGCCGCAGTTCGGGACGTGAACCGATTTTGGAAAACCTGTCGGCAATCATGGAGAGCCGGTTTATGTCTTTCTGGATCTCATCGGTCACTTCTTTGTCTGTACCCGAAGCTTCAAGCAGCTGATTCCAAGCCATGAGGGATGAGATGGGAGTGCCCAACTGATGTGCCGTCTCTTTAGAAAGTCCTGCCCAAAGTCTGTTCTGCTCAGCCCGTTTTGTGTAGACCACAGCAAAATAAATCGTCAGGGCGATAATAATCATTGCCACCAGTTGCACGTATGGGTAAAGGCTGAGTCTTTTGAGAAGTATCGAGTCTTCGTAATATATGTATTGATAGGCGTTGTAATATATTTCCACTTTAATGAAGTGGGGATCGGTTTTTGAAAGATAGTCGAGAGATTTGCCGCGACCTGCTTTGCGGATTCTGTCGTTAAGGAAGTCTTTGTTTTTTTGTGACAGTTCATCGAATGTGGCTTTCCCATCTTCAATCTTGTCGGGAAGTGGGAAGTTGCGGTAGTCAAGGATATTATAATTGTCGTCGGCTACTATTACGGGAATCGAGTTGTTTTGACTGATTATTGCGAGCAGGAATTCAAAATCCGAGTCTGATTTTGCTTTAGCCAGTTTCTGGGTGGCGCTCGCCCATATATGCATACGTTCGCGTTCTTGTTGGGCAAGTTCTTTCACAAGACTGTTGCTGACCAACAGGAACAGGATCATCGCCACTGCGGCGACAACCAGAAATATTATTTTGCCGGCACTGCGGCGTTCGTAGATACTCACGGTCAATTCAATTGGAAATTGCCAATTTAGAGTCTGTTTACTTTTGGTATAAGTTAAGATTTGGAAAGAGTTTTTGAGTTTGTTTTGAGACTGAGTGAAGGAGTTATGAGGTTCCATAACTACTGAATGAAGACTTAAAACAGACCAAAAAGACTTCTAAATATTTCTTATTGTTAAAAGTAAACATACTCTTATGGTTGTCTATCAATTAACAATCGTTTAGGGTTGATAGTTTCAATTAGTGCTTTCAGTTAAGAGGCTATGCCATGGTTATGCATTATGAGTTATTTCAATTTCCGAGTTCGAGCTGGTTTTTGACCAGGGTGTAGTATGCTCCTTTCTTTTCTATGAGTGAGGCATGGTCGCCGGTCTCGACAACCGTTCCGGCATCAAGCACCACTATCTTGTCGGCATCGCACACCGTCGAGAGCCGGTGCGCCACGACAACGACGGTGCGTCCACGGTAAAACCGTCTCAGATTCTCCACAATCTCCCGCTCATTCTTAGCATCAAGAGAGTTAGTCGCCTCATCAAGGAAGATAAATTCCGGATCACGATATACGGCACGGGCTATAAGGATGCGCTGTCTCTGCCCGGCGCTCAGTCCGACCCCCTCTTTCCCGATTCTTGTCTTATATTTCAATGGAAGGGAATCAATAAAAGATTCTATACACGCAATCCTCGCTGCATCCCTGAGCCTGTCATAGTCCACGTTCGGGTCACCACCCGCGATATTACCCTCTATGGTATCGGAAAAAATCACTCCGTCTTGCATGACGACACCACATTGTTTCCTCCAATCCTCAAGTATTATATTTTCCAACGGTGACTGACCGACAGTTACCTCTCCGGGACTTGTCTTATAGTATCCCAACATCAGTTTCAACAGGGTCGTCTTTCCGGCTCCGGATGCACCCACTACTGCAGTGATCTTTCCTGCAGGGAAAATCACTGACACATCCTTAAGAATATTTTTGGATGAACTCCTGTCATACTTGAAATTCAAATTCCTTAGTGTTATGGATTCTTTCCCTATTTGCTCTTTGCCAATAGTCCTCTCCGGCACAACCTCTTTTTCACTCCTGTCTATGTCTCCTATCCTTTCCAGAGATATCTTTACAGATTGCAATGAATAAAGGAACTTGACAAGCTGGTCGATCGGAGAATTGAGCTGCCCTATGATATATTGTACGGCAAGCATCATACCGAGGGTCATTTCACCCCTGATTACGGCGGAAGCGGTCATCACAGTCACCAGAATGTTCTTTGCCTCGTTGATAAAAATACTCCCCGCTTCCTGCATCTGTTGTTGCCGCAGCATCTCAAGCCTGACATCAAACAGATTTCTCTGGGCTTCCTCCCATTCCGTCCTCCTTTTATATTCACAATTCTGAAGCTTTATCTCCTGGATTGTCGACAGAAACTCCACCGTCCGTCCCTGACATAACGAATTTTTATCAAAATATTCATAATCAAGCTCCCTCCTTTTCCTCAAAAAGAGAACCACCCATACCGAATAAGCCACGCATCCGGTTATAAAGACAAGGAAAACAATACCGTCATACACCAAAAGCACGATCCCGAAAATGATGAACGACAACACCGACAGAATTATGTTCAGCACATCGCCGGTCATAAAATTCTGCACCCTTGTATGGTCCGCCATCCGTTCCAACAGGTCTCCGAGCAACCTTGTGTCGAAAAAAGACATGGGAAGTTTAAGCAGATTCTTGAAAAAGCCGCTCACCATGGATATGTTTATCCCGACAGACATCCTCAGCAACAGCCTGTTCCTGACGAAATCCGCTACCATCCTGCCTGCCACCAGCATCATCTCTCCCAGAAGGATAAGCCATATAAATCCCAGATCGCCCGCATGTATCCCTTTGTCAACTATAGCCTGGGTAAGAAACGGGAAAATCAACTGTATGCCTGTGACCAATAACAGACAAAGGGCGATCTTTAAGAAAAGTCCGCGGTATTCTCTGAAATGGTCTATAAGCAGGCTCCACGAAAATTCCGGATTGCTTTCGTCATCCTCTATAGAGCCGAAATTCTCGCCCGGCTCCAGGAACAATGCGATTCCCTTGTCATTGTCAATATCCTTCCCGTCGAGCCATTTCTCAGCGAATTCCCCGATCCGTATACGCCTCAGCCCTTTCCCGGGATCGGCTATATGGAAACAGTCCCCCTTTATTCTGTAAAGCACCACAAAGTGGTTCTGGTTCCAATGGAGAATCGCCGGCAGCTGACACTCCCTTAGTTGGGAGAGTGTCAGTCTTCCGGCTTGTGAACTGAAGCCCAAATTCTGAACAAGATCATGCAATGCCTTGAGAGATATTCCCTCCCGTGAAAGATCACACTTTCCTTCGAGAAACCGGAGGGAATACTTCTTTCCATAGAATCTCGAGATCATCGCCACAGAGGCTATACCACACTGCCTCGAGTCGAGCTGACGGCAGAAAGGGAACCTATTTCTCATTATATTTGTTCAGGATTCCGGTGTCAGAGTCAAGGTTGTCGTATTGCGGACTATGATAGTTTCGTTTTTTACCGAAGGATATGTTCCAGTTCAAAGTCAACGAAACCACATTCTTCCAGTCCTTGATGATACCCTCTGTTTCGGAATGCACGAT
>CAMTMX010000029.1 GCA_947073495.1 uncultured Porphyromonadaceae bacterium | reverse complement strand
ATGATTGATTTTGCCACGCTCAAACTGTTGCTTAATCATGTCGAACATTAAAATCTATTTAAATTCAAACACTCTCTAAGTTTTGTACAAAATTTGCATAAATTTGGACGTTTTTTCATTTGTTTAGATTTTTTGAGTCTTAACTTTGCAACATTATTGGGTCGTTGGTCAGCGGTCTTTGGTCGTTGACAATTAAAAATTCATGATTAGTCTTGCTAAATCTTGATGAATCAATAAGACCGGATCGGGTAGTCGTATCTCCGATTTTGATTGTGGTGCGAACGAAGTGAGCACAAACATACAACATAAAACAAAAATCATAAATCATAAAACAAACTAAACTAACCATGAAGCTTAACCTCCTTACCATCCTCCTGCCGGGATGTGCGGCTCTTGCCGGACTTTCCGCGTGCGCAGGCGCAGAGGCTTACGAGCATCCCGATGCTCCAGTGAAAGAAGTGGCGTTTACCCAGGTGCACATCGACGACAGTTTCTGGGCACCCCGTATCGAAACCAACAGAAAGGTCTCAATCCCTTCGGCATTCAACGAATGTGAAAAAAACGGTCGTTTCGACAACTTCGCTATTGCCGGCGGTCTCATGAAGGGTGAGCATCGTGGCGACTTCTCTTTTGACGACACCGACCCTTATAAGATTATTGAAGGTGCGTCTTACTCCCTCGCTGTCGAATACGATCAGAAGCTCGACAATTATCTCGACAGCGTGATCAACCTTATCTCCGCCGCTCAGGAACCCGACGGCTACCTCACCACTTGTGTGACCAACAAGTGTGACCGTCTCCGCGGATGGTGGGGCACTCACCGCTGGGAGAAGATCAACAGCCATGAACTCTACAACTGCGGCCATCTATATGAGGCGGCTGTGGCTCACTATCTCGCCACCGGCAAGCGTTCGCTCCTTGACGTGGCTATCAAGAATGCCGATCTCGTATGCAAGACATTCGGCTATGGAGAAGGTCAGATCACTTACCCCTCAGGTCACCCCATCATCGAAATGGCGCTCGCTAAATTATATAAGGTGACAGGCGATAAGAAATATCTCGACCAGGCTAAATATTTTGTGGAGGAGACAGGACGTCTCACCAACGGTCGCAAACCAAGCCCCTATTCTCAGGATCACATGCCGATCCTCGACCAGGATGAGATCGTGGGTCATGCTGTGCGTGCCGGCTACCTCTATTCAGGTGTTGCCGACGTGGCTTCCCTCACCAACGACTCCGCTTATTTCAACGCCCTTACCCGCATCTGGGACAATATGGCTTCCAAGAAGCTCTACATCACCGGCGGTATCGGTAGCCGTGCCCAGGGTGAAGGGTTCGGACCTAACTATGAACTCAACAACCACACTGCATATTGCGAGACTTGCGCATCGATTGCCAACGTATATTGGAACTACCGTATGTTCCTCGCTACGGGTGATGCCAAATATGCCGATGTATATGAGCGCGCACTTTACAACGGCGTTCCCTCAGGCGTATCACTTTCAGGCGACAAGTTCTTCTACGACAATCCTCTCGAGAGCATGGGTCAGCACGAGCGTGCCCCCTGGTTCGGTTGTGCTTGCTGCCCCGGCAACGTCACCCGCTTCATGGCGAGTGTGCCTCAGTATATGTATGCCACTCAGGGCGACGATGTCCTCGTGAACCTTTATATACAGTCTACTGCCGACATCGAGACTGAAAACAACAAGGTTAAGGTGCGTCAGACCACAGATTTCCCCTGGCAGGGCACTGTCGCTCTCGCTGTCGATCCCGAGAAGGAGGGTGAGTTCGCACTCCGTCTCCGCATCCCCGGCTGGGCTCAGGACGCTCCCGTTCCTACAGATCTCTATTCATACGTTGAAAAACCATCTTCTAAATATGAGTTGAAGGTAAATGGCAAGAAAGTCACTGCAATGACAGGCGACGGCTATGCCACAGTGAAACGTGTGTGGAAACCGGGCGACAAGGTCGAACTGACTCTCCCCATGGATATCAAGCGCGTGAAGGCTAACGACAATGTTGAAGACGACAAGGGTAAACTTGCCATCCAGCGCGGTCCTCTTATGTATTGTTTCGAGGGTCAGGATCAGGCAGACAGCCTCGTGCTTGACAAGTTTATCCCTGTCGACGTGAAGTTTACAGAGAAATTTGAGCCTGAAATGCTCAATGGCGTGATGACTCTCAACGTGACCGGTAAGAAGCTTCTCGCCGACAACAAGCTTGAAGACGTGGCTATGAAGGCTATCCCTTATTGCACATGGAACAATCGTGGTGCCGACCAGATGGCAGTCTGGATGCCGAGTGAGGCAAATACAGCGGTTGCTAAACCTGCTGCAAGTCTTGCAAGCGAGGCTCAGATGTATAGCGAACCCACCAATATCACTTCTGACGCTCCCGCGGCAACTTCCAACCTCAACTGGGCATGGGGCTACAACGACCAGTGGGAACCGAAGAGCAGCGCCGACACTTCAAAACCTTATCACTACTGGTGGCTCCGTCAGGGCACAACAGAGAATGTATGCTACCGTTTCAACGAACCTAAGGAGGTTAGCTCTGTCGACATTTACTGGCTTGCATTCACCCATTACGACGGCGACTATGAGACCCCCGAAAGCTGGGAGCTCTTCTACCGCACTGCCGACAACCGTTGGGCACCCGTGAAAGCTACCGGAGAATATGGTGTAGAGGCTGACAAATACAATCATGTGGCATTCGAACCCGTCACCACCACCGACCTCAAAGTCTCCGCGAAACTTCGCGACGGCAAATCCGGTGGTGTGATCGAATGGAAAGTCAATTGATTAATGCATAATGCATAATTCATAATGCATAATTCATAATGCATAATTCATAATGCATAATTCATAATTCATAATGCATAATTCATAATTATTGATAAAATTATTACCATAATCATTTTCAAATGATTCTCAATTATGCATTATGCATTATGCATAATGAATTGTCATTAATCACCTTATCCACCTTAAATCCCTTAAAACATCTAAAAAATACAAAATAATTAAACCTTAACATCTTATGAAACAAAAACCGCAGAGAAATTCTTTTATTTTCAGCAAGAGCTTGCTGAAAATTGCGGCTTTCGCATGCCTGGGAGGCACTTGCTGCATCCCGACGGCTTATGCGGAACCACTGCAGGCGGTCGCGCCTGCTGAAGCGGGACCGGTCACAGGTGTCGTGGTCGATTCTGAGGGCGAACCTCTTATCGGCGCCACCGTACTTGTGAAAGGTTCTTCTACCGGTACGGCAACCGACATAGAAGGCAGATTCACCGTCAAGGCGGCTCCCGGACAGGAACTCCAGATCTCTTACGTAGGATACCAGACCCTCACCATCAAGGTGCAGAGCGGTAAAGCCAACCTCGGAAACATAGTCCTCGCATCCGACTCCCAGGTGCTCAACGATGTGGTCGTAATCGGCTACGGCACCCAGAAAAAAGGTGATGTCACCTCAGCCGTCGCACAGGTTCGTGCTGAGGATTTTACGGTTGGTAATAGCAATAACGCCGGTGACCTCATTAAAGGTAAGGTCGCAGGTCTTACAATCACAAAATCTTCAGGTGATCCTGGAGCTAATTCAGAAATCAGCCTCCGTGGTATTGTTACTGTTTCAGGTAATGCAGCTCCACTTGTATTGATTGACGGAGTTCCCGGAGATTTAAAATCAGTTCCACCGGAGAATATTGAAGCTATTGACGTGTTGAAGGATGCATCTGCTGCGGCTATTTATGGTACACGTGGTGCCGCAGGTGTCATTTTGATCACAACAAAAACTGGTAAAAGAGATCAGAATACAACTGTCTCATATTCTGGATATGTCAGCTTCTCAAATTGGTCAAAAAAGGCTGATTTCATGGATGCTTCAGATATTCGTGCCGGCAAGACCAACTATAATGATGAAGGTTATGATACTGATTGGCTTAAGGCAATTAGCCGTACAGCTGTGACAAACAATCATAGCGTATCAATTTCTGGTGGAAATCAAAGCACATCTTATTTCGGTAATTTTACTTATCGTAATGCAGAAGGTGTGATGAAAAAAACCGGGAATGAAACATTCTCAATGAATTTTGATATCAGTCACTGGTTCTTTAATGATATTGTCAAACTGAATTTGAATGCCGTTACGGATTCATATAAATATGATATGAACGAGACTGGCACAGTTTATCGTCAGGCTGTTATTAGGAATCCGACTTCTCCTATTTGGAATGAAGATGGTACATACAATGAAGGCATTCTTCTTCAATATTATAATCCGGTTTCTATTCAAAATGAATATACCGGCGAGGGAAAAAGTCAGAATCTCCGTATGACAGGAAACATCACGATTGAACCAATTAAGGGTTGGCAGACGAATGTGATGCTCGCAACTCATAGATGGAAAGAAACTAAAAAACACTATGAGACAAAAGATTATACCCTAAATTCATTGAATGGCTATAATGGCACTGCTACTATTGAAGAGGCTGGCGACCAAACAGATTATCTTGAAATTACTTCCAAATACCGCAATACGTTCAATGACGTGCACCGTTTTGAAGGTCTTGTCGGTTATAGCTGGTCTGAGAATATTTGGGATAAGTCTTCTATGTGGAATGCAAATTTCCCGAATGATTATTTTGCATGGAACAACATAGGGGCAGGAGACTATTTGAAGGATGGTAAAGCCTCTATGGGTAGTGATAAAGGTTCTTCTAAATTAATAGGCTGGTTTGCACGTGTAAGCTATGGATATGACAATCGCTATAATATTCTTGCTTCAATCCGATACGAGGGTAGCTCAAAATTCGGTGCTAACCATAAGTGGGGAGCGTTCCCGTCTGTTTCTGCCGGTTGGAATATCATGAATGAAGCATTTATGGAGCATACCCGCGATTGGATGAATAACTTGAAACTTCGTGCAGGTTATGGTATCACAGGTGTTATCCCATATGATTCATATAAATCAATCCTTCGTTATGATTATAGTGGCGGTTGGTATTATAGAGATGGCATATGGAAGAAAGGGATGAAAGCTATTTCTAATGCTAACCCGGATCTCAAGTGGGAAAAAGCCTCTGAATTCAATGTCGGTGTTGACTTCGGTTTCCTTAATGACAGGATTGGAGGTAGCGTAGATTGGTATTACAAGAAGACATCCGACATGCTATATGATTATGCTGTTCCTTCTCCCCCGAATCTTTATGACGAGACTTATGCAAATGTAGGTAAGATGCGCAATACAGGTATAGAAGTTATGCTTCGTGCTATTCCTGTGACTACCAAAGATTTTGAATGGAATACGGTATTCACCCTTCAGCATAATTCAAACAAATTGATTAGTCTTTCTAATGATCTTTACCAGACAGAAAATATAATGTGGCTTCAAGGTATTGGCGATCCGATATCTCAATATACCCATAAAGTGGAAGTCGGTCAGGAATTTGGTCAAATATGGGGTCTTAAAGCTGTTGGTGTTTCAGAAAACGGGGTGTTCCTGATTGAAAATCCAAAAACTGGTCAATGTGCCGAATTCTATCAGGAAATGCGTAATGATACTGATGAATGGTATCAATATCTCGGTAATGGTCTTCCTAAAGTAAATATTGGTTGGAACAATCAACTTCGTTATCGAGATTTTGACCTCTCAATGCAGTTTACAGGTGCATTCGGATTCAAGATTGTAAATAATCAGCGTGTATTCTACGAGAATAATGCTCATGCTTATAATAAACTTCGTGCGGCGGCTGAACCAGTAATGGGCGATCGTAAGCTTTCTGCTCTTCAAGGTCAAGCTGTGACAAGCTATTATGTTGAGAATGGGGATTATTTCAAGCTTTCAAATTTACAGATAGGCTACACTGTCCCGTTTAAAAACAATAAATGGATCAAGAGTCTTAGAATTTATGGTTCTGTAGACAATCTCTTTACTATAACGATGTATAAAGGCATCGATCCTGAGCTTAATGTGGAGAACTTCTGGACAGCCGGTGTCGATGACCGCGATAAATATCCTACAGTACGTTCCTTTACAATTGGCGTGAATGCAACGTTCTAACCTTAAAAAGTTAAAGATAATGAAATTCAATATATTTAAAACAGGTCTGTTGTCTACTGTAGTGGCTGCGTCATTGGTTACTACCGGATGTACGAATCTTGACGAAACTGTCTATAGTCAGATCCCGGGAGACGGAAGCTATGAGTTTACTCAGGAAGATATACAGGCTCAGTATGGCACAATATACGACCGTCTGAGAGACATGTATGACGGTTGGGAAGGGTATCAGGATATAAGTCAGGAATGTGCTGACCTTATTATGACACCGTTCAGATATGAAACTTCGGGTTGGGGTGCTCAGTATGTTTCTTTACATAAGCATGAATTTCACCCCACAATCAACCACCTCTACCGTCCTTGGTTCTCTTGCTATCAGGGTATAAACGCTTGTAATACACTGCTTGATGAAGAATCAATCAGCTCAAATGAAAATGCAGCAGCGGAACTTCGCACATTCAGGGCTCTTTTCTATTATGTGTTGTTTGATCTTTGGCGTAACATCCCTGTGACAACAACCAATAAAGTGGAAGACGGATTTATGCCTTCACAGATGGCTCCACAAGATACATACGATTTCATTGTAAAGGAACTTGTGGAAAGTAAGCCGCTTCTTACTAAAACCAAAGAAATGGGTCAGGTTGACTATTATGTGGCATGTATGATTCTTGCCAAGATGTATCTCAATCACGATGCATGGTTCCCTGACAGTCCGGATTCATCGTATTATGGCAAGGCAATAGATGAGGTGAATGAAGTGATCAATTCAGGTAATTATACACTTGCAGAGTCATATCGTGAGCCATTCTCAGCTGCTAATTCGACATGCAACGAGATCATACTTGGTCTTATGTACGACAATAAATATGCCGGTCATGGTACGAATCATTTCTGTAAGTGGTTTATTGCCGGTTCTCAAGGCATATTTGGTGTGACATTCGACCCATGGAATGGTAGTGCATGTGTGCCACAATTCTTGGAAACTTATGATCCTGCTGATTCCCGTAAAAAAGATACTTGGAAATGGGGCCCACAGGTAGACACTCAGGGTAATCCGATTTATATTAACGGCGTAGAACTCAATTTTACTCCCGAGGTATATGCAATCGAACGTCCGGGGGCTGCTGGCATGCAGGGTGCAAGACTGTGGCTTTATGAAATTCAATCGGGTAACATTGGCACATCTAACTGTAATATCCCGTTCTTCCGACTGACAGATGCTTATTTCATTAAGGCGGAATGCCTTCTCCGACTTGGAGGGTATAAAGATGAAACTGAGCAAGACGCTGCTGACATTGTGACTATGATCAGGAAACGTGCATTTAAGGATAATCCGGAAAAGGCAGTTCGTACAGTCGCTCAGCTTAAGGGTGGATCTGTTTATGACTATGGTTTGCGGGAAACCCAAGGAGATGTTGTTGATGGAGAATTGACAAATGTGGTTAATACAACTACGCATGAAGGTGGCGCAGACATACTTTTGGGTGGTCTACTTGACGATTTGGCATGGGAATTTGTGTATGAACACCATCGCCGTCAAGACTTGATACGTTTTAAGATGACAAATGGATGCAACGTATTCAATGGTAAATCTTGGTTTGGAAAATCTGCTATCACCAATCCAAATGATCATCATTTTGATATTTTCCCGATTCTGAGAGATAATCTTCAGGCTAACCCTAACCTGGTGCAGAACCCCGGTTATTAATATTGTAAATCATGAAAAAGAAATATATTTATGGTTTTCTTGCATGCTGCTGTCTTACTATACTCCCGGCATGCCACGAGGACTATGAGGATGCAACTTCCATCCATGTATACGGTCCTAATGAAAATCCTCCTGTCAAGGCAAATCCTGATGTTACGGCAAGTAATGTGTTTGAAATGACAGGTGGTCAGACAGATCCTGTTGTTGTTGACGTGTTTGACTACGATGACATGATTCAGGCTGCATTTGGAATATCCGCCCAGGAACTTGTTTCCAAACTCGGAAATGAGTATGTGGTCGCACCGATCAATCCGAACCGAATGGTCTGGCTGAAAACTCCTGCCAATTCAGGTGATAAATATGGTTGGTATGTGAGCAAAACTGGAAATGTATGTGAGGCTGATGATGCAAACGTCTATGGAAAGATCGTTTATGATGAAAGTTCACATGCATTAAAATTCTATATTGATCCCAATGGGGGTGGCAGTGTGCCGGTACAAATCGGTTTTGCCAAAAATGGGATTAATTATAATGAACATGTAAGGTTTGTCTTCAATGTGACTGCTTACGATAAGAGTTATGCTTTCCTTGATTTCACTATTCCTGCAGGTGATTACAATGCATATTCTCTTCCTGTTACAGATGTTGCAGAAAATATAGACTTTACGTTTGGTATGACACCGGATCAGTTTATATCTGCTTTGTCTGATGGTAAACTTGGTGTATATATGATTGATCATGAAACAAATGCATATATTTGGGATGGCACTCCAACTGCAAATAACGGCGGATATTGGTGTGATGCAAACGGAAATATCCAAGGTTGGGGAGCTGGTTGTGCATACTTCATCGAACCTTGGCTTGAGGATGATCCTCCATGTTTTGCTATTGGTCGTTATCCGGGAATTGAGCCGGGAACCGTTCATTCAGTCAAGTTTGGTGTGGCAGATGTAAATGATCATTCCAAAGCACTGTCATTCTTCTGTACTGCAACATACGAATAATTAATATGAAGTAACTATATTCCGACAGTATATACTGTCGGAATATAGAATAACCGAATTAAAGAAAACAACATGAAACTCAATATCCATAAAGCCTTTCAGTTTTCAGCAATGGCATTCATGGCATGCGGACTTTCCGGTTTGACCGTAGGCTGTAGCGACTTTGAATTGACTAAAACTAAGGCTGACTATGATCCCCGTTATCAGGGAACTGTAGAGGGTGAGGCAGATTATCAGATAGATGCCGCTTCCCACCAACTTAAAGTGACGTTCACTTCTGATATGGATTGGACTGCTCAGGTGCTTAATTCTGAAGGGGAGGCATGCGAATTTGCAACCGTTTCTCCCGAAAGCGGTCTTGCCGGTGAATGTGAAGTGACTGTAACTATACAACCTAATGAGGACATAAATAACAGTCGATCCGTCCAGTTGCAGATCATCACAGAAAAAGGTGGTACTAAAACAATCAATATAGCTCAGGAATATAAAGTGCTTTATCTTGATCCTGCAGAAATTCAGGATTATGCAAAGTATACATGTCCCGGTGAATGGAATCCACATTTTGAAGAGGGTCCAGATTATATGTTGCGTCATGATGCCTATTATTCTTGGCATCGTAGCAAACAGAGCGAACACTTCTTTGTGTTCTGGTCTCCTGAGTTTGGAGCGGATCCAAATTCTTCTGATGTCCCTGCAAACATGCGCGTTGATATAGATGATCTGCTTCTCAAAGCTGAGAAGTTCTTTGATACCAATGTAAATCAGCTTGGTATGGCTACTCTCGGTCAAGGAAAATCAATGCTTGATAATTATAAGATGCAGATTTATCTTATTTATCAGGACGAATGGCTTGCAACAGGTTCCGGTTATGATGATAAGATCGGTGCGTTGTGGGTAAATCCATCTACCTGTCAGCCTGTGGGATCCACTATCGCTCATGAAATAGGCCATTCTTTCCAATATCAGACGTACGCCGACCGTGTGCAGACACAAGGGGTTCCCGCTGATGGAACATCCGGTTTCCGTTATGGATTTGTTGGTCCCGATGGTTCTGGTAACGGTGGGTGTGCTTACTGGGAGCAGTGTGCTCAGTGGCAGGCTCAAAGGGATTATCCTGAAGAGCAATTCACTACCTATAATTTTGATGTGTGGTTGAATAACTGCCATCGTCATTTCCATCATGAATGGCAACGTTATGCATCATATTGGTTGCAGAGCTATTGGGTAGAGAAGCAAGGGATTGAAGCTTACGGTAAGATTTGGACTGAATCAGTGGCACCGGAAGATGCTATATCTGCTTACACCAGGATTTATAATGGAGGCAATTATGCAACTACCCGTGAGGAACTTTTTGATTATGCGGTCCGTATGGCTACATTCGATATTAAGGATGTGCGTGAATATGCAAATGGTTATCTCGATCGCTATAACACCAAAATGTTCTATAATAGTGAATCTGGAGAATATCAGATTTCTTATGCAAATTGTCCGGGAGCTACCGGATTCAATGTTATTGCATTGAATGTTCCTGAAAACGGAGGAGCTGTGAGTGTCGATTTCCGTGGTCTTGATTATGGTGCTCCCTTGTTTGGTAAGGATAAAGGCGTTATGGTTGATGGAGATGGCAACACTGTCGGAACAACTGATAAGTATAATGCAGTAGGAGGCGCTGAGAATATGGGTTGGCGTTATGGCTTTGTAGCATTATCCGGTGGAAAACGTACTTACAGTAGTGTTGGAAAAGATGCTAAAGGAAATCTTGGCTTCAACGTTCCTGCCAATACAGAATTGCTTTATCTTGTGGTTCAAGGATCTCCTGAGGTTTATATGAGCCATGGTTGGGATGAGGTTGAAGAGAATGATGCTCAATTCCCGTATGCAATTAAACTCAATGGAACAGATCTTGCCAATTATGAAGAAGAGATTGAACCTGAATATACAAAGGTTGATGACCATACCCTTCAAGCAACTTTGTCTATTAAACTGAGTGCTCCCGGTGCTTACGGAAGAGGATCAATGGATTTGGCTGCTCCTGAGATTTGCGATTTCTTTGGATTGACTCGTGCTGAAATTTCTGATATGATTAAAGTAGGCGTTGATCCTGAAGAGGGGATTATTTCTTGCCGTTCGTTGAATACAGATGGTAGCTGGAACTATACTGCAAATGCAAACAATGGTTATTGGCTTAATGCAGCCGGTGATGAAGGTGCATGGGCAGGAGGATACGTATTCTTTGAAATCGGTGGCACTGACTTGAATTATGGTGATCATCCGGAGCAAATTACTGAAGGATATACTGGTAGCCATGAAATGCGCCCTGTATTGGTTTACACCAAAGATGGTGAGACATATACTCTCAAAATCAAACTTGTATTGAATTATTAATATTGTTCTAAGGGATTGGGAGATTTCTTAGCCGGAATCTCCCAATCTTTTTTTATTTAATTTTAAATAACTTACAAAGATGAAGGGATTAAAAAAATATAACAGAAGTAATCTGTTAATTGTTGTAATAGCATTGATGTCTGTGTTTGCCGGTTGTAGCAATGAGGATGACAATATCCTTAAGGTAAACGATCAATATCAAGAAGTCACGGATCTTGTTGGAACCTTTAAAATGGATGATAATGGCAAATGGAATTTTGTCCCTGATTCCCGTTTCTCATTTCCATTTATGCATGGGATTTGCGATGGATATTCAGTTCAAATCGTGAATTGGAATTCAAAATACGAAGATTATAAAGAAGGATGTCTGGTTCAAGGTAAATATAAAAAGACAGAATATAAATCTTTTGGCGATGGTCTCGGAGGAATTAGTTATTACGATCTCGAAATCTCCCAGATAGATAAATATGATTTACCGGATGAAAACAATACAAGGTCTTCAGATGGAGAGGTATTGCCGTGCATGATAGCAAATGAAGAAGAAAATCCTATGACAAGGGCTTCAACTTCTTATGTACCTATTATGGATACGTTCAATTCATTTAGGATAAGGTTGTTCGTTCATGTTGTTAGATCCACATCAGGAATAGGTCTTGACAAAACTACAGTCAAAAATAAGGTGTTGAATGTTTTGACGGAGTATTATGATGGCACTGGCCTTAGTTTTGAATGTATTGGAGAAGAGTATATAGACAGTGATGCAATGAATAAAATGGCATGTACTCAGACTAATATAAATATTTTGTGCAATAAAAATCCGCAATCAAATGCAGTGGATGTTTATATTCTTTCTGATGGATCTGTATTTGATGAAGTAGCAGCTGGAGCTACATTAGAGATAGGTAAAACAAGTATTGTATCAACTTCTGAATATTATGATAACATCTCTACTCTTGCACATGAAATGGGACATGTATTTAATCTCTATCACACCCATCGTGGTTCTAAAAATAGAAATGAGGGGGGGGATAGCTGAATTGGTGAATGGTAGCAATTCTAAGATAGCAGGAGATTACGTAACAGATACCCCTGCCGATCCTTGCGTTTGGTCGGGTTCTTATGGAACCGATGCCAATGGAGATTCTTATAAACCGGATGTAACCAATATGATGTGTTATAATCCTAATAAGAATGCAAGAAAAAACATTACCCCCGGTCAGTTGAGTAGAATGAATAATTGCTTGATGACTAATGCTGAAAGTATTAAAGTTCGTACCGTTTTATCTCCATATTCAGTTACAGGAGGAAAGTGGATTAATACAAGTGAAAAGTATTCAGTTAATTTCCCTGATACGTTTAATGTAACATGGGATGTTTTATGTAAAAGGTACACTACGACAAGTTCTACGAATTATACATCAATGCTTAAGAATTATAGTGGTAAGTCTATAGAGATAACCAATTTTGATACTTCTTTTAAATCTCAGAATTACAATATTAAAGCTTACGGAGAGTCTTCAAAAGGATTCAAGTTCTTAGCGCAACGTACAGCGTATTATCTCAAAGTCAATCCCAATACATCTACTCTCAGATATTCTATTCAAGGTAAGGGAGGATCCACATCTGCAAGTGGCAATATTACTATTTCTAACTCACAAGATAAGACTCTCACAATATCTCAGGGGGGAACTATACAATTTTATTTTTCTGATGCATGTGGTATAGGAAATGGAGATGTTGATATGTCGTTGTGGATGAATGGATTTTCTAAGGTTCCTGCAACTAAAAATGTATTCCAATGTTCAACAAGTGCGCCTTTAGGATCACAAAATTCTCCATTAAATGTAATGCTGGGTAGCAAAACCAAAATGCTTCCTCTTAAAGTTGCGATAGTTCAATAGAATCTTGATGTGTGATAACACTTGGCAAGATGCCGGGAGAGGTCAAAGCCGGCGAGACCTACACAATCCGTCCCGTATTCGTCTACACCAACAACGGCGAATCCAAGACCCTCAAACTAATAATTACTTATAAATTCAAGTAATTACCGTCTTGATTGAACACAAGAACAAAAGTACAGAAGTGATTAAAACAGAAGTACACAAGGGTTTTAAAACAACATAAGGACAAAAGGACAGAAGGAATTTTTATGTTCTTTTGTCCTTCTGTTTTAATATAACTTTTATTCTTGTGTTGATAAATATGACCAGAGTCCCATAGAACGAATTATTATAATATATGCCACGGTCAAAAACGTTCTTTGGTGCTCTGGTCAAAAAATTCTCGTAGATTTTGGTCTAATGTTTTGTTATATTCCCCTATAATATGCTCTAACAGTTGTGATATAACATATTTTAACAATAGAATTGACTAATATTATTGACTGTTCTAACGTTTAGAATATAAATTGATTATGATATGATCCCATCAGTTGTAAATCCGGTAATGTCGCCACAAGAGGTAGAACGTTTTCGCGTGGAGATGAAACGCCGTATGCGCCAGGAGTTTTCTCCTCAGGAAAAAATAAAAATTGAAACCGTCAACCGGCGGCGTCAATCTGTTTATCAGCAAGTGATCAGAAATAATGGAGGAAAAAATCCAATTCTCGGTTTCTGACCTCAACGTACTTCCTGTCTCTAAGTCAGATGCGGAAGAAATCTCTGTTTTCCAATGTGGAGAGTCTCATCTTGACTCATTTTTTCATGATGAACTTATATTATGTGCTAAATATCACTATTTATCCCCATATTGTGTGAAATTAAATAATTCTATAGTGGCACTTTTTACGCTTTCCAATGATACTCTTGCACTTGAATATGAGGATAAGATCTTTTTCCCGAATCTTAACAGAGAATATGATGACATATTTCAACGTCAAACTTCTTTCCCTGCTATAAATATTGGTCATCTGGGAGTAAGAAAAGACTTTCAATCCCATGGTATAGGATTGTTTGCTATAGATTTCGTAGTTGAGACTTTTAAAATTTTTAAAATATCAGGATGTCAATTTATAACAGTAGATGCATTAAATAACAACGACACTCTCAGATTTTATTCTGATAAAGCCGGTTTTGAATTTCAAACAGTTTCTGACCTCAACAAGCCTACCAGAAGAATGTATCTCGATATATTTACAAAATGATATTATTCATAAATTAACAAACCATCTCCCATATCAACCCCGAAAACTAACGAATCAACATAAGATCTAAAACAAACATAAGGACAGAAGTACACAAGGATTTTAAAACAACATAAGGACAAAAGGACAGAAGGATTTTTATGTTCTTTTGTCCTTCTGTTTTAATATAACTTTTATTCTTGTGTGATAATTATGACCAGAGTCCCATAGAACGAGTGATTACGACCAGAGTCCCATAGAACGAGTGATTACGACCAGAGTCCCATAGAACGAGTGATTATGATATATGCTATGGTAAAAAAATGTGCTCCGGCACATGGACAAAAACGTTCTCTGGTGCTATGGTCAAAAAATGTGCTCTGGGACCTTGGTCTAAATCTGTATACTTCCTTTAGGTTTCGATTTTTTTAGTTTAAATTTTATAATTTGGGTAAAAAAACATGTTTTTTCGGGTGTTTTGGACGATTTTTGCATGTTTTTGGACGATTTTTTAGTCCGAACTTGTGAAATGATGTTAATTTTGCGCCTGAATAATTAACCTTTTTTATCGCTCCATGAAACTTGAACGATTTCTAAAATATTCTACAAACCTTCTCATTCTTTGCGTGGCACTGATCGCTTCCGCTTGCGGTGGCGATGAACCCGCCAATGGTGGCGGTCCGGTCAACCCTGACCCGGAACCCGGTGAAGTCACCGTCGGTCCGCCCGAAGGGAAAGCCGTCTATATCCCTCAAGAGCTCCGCACCATGGATCTCAAGAACAAGAACAGTAAATGGTATTGGGGGCGTACGAAATCTACCGATGATGTCATACTTTTCTGGGCAAAAGGGTTTGGCGACGACCTTTCCAAAGCACCCTCATTACAAGACCAGAACATGAAGGTGGATGCCGATCGTCTCCTCACCAAGGTACAGGAATTTTATGACTATTATTATAGCGAGTTGAAATTTGTAAACCCCGGCACTACCAAGGCTGACAAATACCGCATGATGGTGATGCTCGACTATTCTCTCGAAGGGACTGCCTACGGCGGAACTTACGACAACGAGATCGGTGCCCTCTGGGTTGCTCCAAACCGTGTGCAAGACGAGAATATGAATGCCGTGGCGCATGAACTCGGCCATTCTTTCCAGCTACAGCTTATCGCCGACGGCGATGGTGACGCATGGGGCGGATGCGGTTTCTATGAAATGACTTCCCAATGGATGCTCTGGCAGGTAAATCCCGATTGGACCAAAGACGAGGCTTACCATTTCGATGCTTTCCTTGATCTTACCCACAAGGCTTATCTCCACGAAGACAATATCTACCATTCCCCGTTTGTAATCGAGTTCTGGGGTGAGAAACATGGTTTGCCGTTTATCGCCGAACTTTACCGTAAAGGTAGAATAGGGGAGGACCCTGTCGACACCTATAAACGTGCCGCAGGTGTCAGTCAGGAAGAGTTTAACGACGAGATGTGGCATAACTATGCACGTCTTGTCAATTTCGACATCGACCGCGTGCGCCGGAACACCCGATCCCTCACTAACCGGTGGAAAACCCGTCTGACAGATGCCGGCGACGGCTGGCAGCGTGTCGCCAAGGAGAACGCTCCCGAATGCTATGGTTTCAATGTGATCCCCGTCGCTATCCCTGCAGCCGGTGAGACGGTTACCATCGGATTCCGCGGTGAACCGGATGCACAGGGCTACATCACCAACAACAAGAGCCTTGCCGGTTGGCGCTACGGATTGGTGGCAGTCGATTCTGACGACAACACAATCTATGGTGACATGCATGCGGAGCAAGAGGGAAGCGTAAACTTCACCGCTCCCGCCGACAAGACTATCAATCGTCTCTGGCTGGTGGTTATGGGTGCCCCCACACAGCATCTCCGCAACAGCTCCTCGCAGTTGCCATACTCTATCAAATTTTGAATGTAGAATTTTGAATTTTGAATTAAGGTAATCGGTTTGATTCCGATTAATCCTGATTAATCAGGATTAATCCAAAATCCATTCTTTCAATCCAATTCAACATTCAAAATTGGAATAACTTTACAACTAATCTGATCTCAATGAAAAAATCAATTCTGTTTCCAGCTCTCCTCGGATTGGCTTTCGCAGCCTCCGCTCAGGACAACGACCCTTCGAAAACCGGAGTGATCGCCCTCAGTCCGGATGAGACTTACCCCGTAAATACTGATATCCCGGTGGTGACCCATCAGGAGAAGCAGATCTACATCCCCAAGGATCTCCGCGATATGGATCTAAACGATCCTGAAAGCAAATGGAGTTTCAAACGTATGGTGTCAACTCCCGACGTCGCCCTCTTCTGGGCTAAAGGGTTTGGCAATGACATAACCCAGGCTCCTGACCTCGACGGTCACAACATGAAGGTTGATCTTGCAAACCTTATGGGGAAGCTTCAGCATTTCTATGATTTCTTCTATAATGATCTCGCTTTCGTGAAACCGGGCACCAAGGCTGACAAATATAAGATGATGGTGATGCTCGACTATTCTCTCGAAGGCACCGCCTATGGTGGTGAATACGATGGTCAGATCGGCGCCCTCTGGATCGCCCCCAACCGCGTTCAAGACAAGAATCTCAACTGCATAGCCCATGAGCTCGGTCATTCATATCAGTCGCAGATCTCATGCGACGATGAAGGATATGCGTGGGGCGGCTGCGGATTTTTTGAGATGACTTCCCAGTGGATGCTCTGGCAGGTTAACCCTGAATGGCAGAAAGACGAGCGTTTCCACCTCGACGCTTTCTCCAACCTTACACACAAGGCTTACCTCCACATCGAAAATATCTATCATTCTCCATACGTGATTGAGTTCTGGGGCGAGAAGCACGGAAGACCGTTTATCGCTGAACTTTACCGTCAAGGACAGGTAGGTGAAGACCCCGTGATGACCTATAAGAAACTTACAGGTCTGGATCAGGAAGCTTTCAACGACGAGATGTGGCACAATTATGCGCGCCTTGTCAATTGGGATATCGACCGCGTGCGCGACTATACCCGTGGATATACCGACATCTGGCATTCCAACCTCGAAAACGCCGGGGGCGGCTGGCAACGCATCGCCAAGGATAACGCTCCAGAGAACTATGGATTCAATGTGATACCCGTCACTGTTCCAGAAGCAGGCAAGACAGTTACAGTCAACTTCCGCGGAGAGGCAGGCAGAAAAGGTTATGTCACCAAGAATAAGGATAAAGCCGGTTGGCGCTATGGTCTCGTGGCTGTCGATTCAGAAGGTAAGGCTCATTACGGAGAAATGCAGAAAGCCAAGAACGGTAAGGTGACCTACACTGCTCCAGCCGACAAGAAAATCGAAAAGCTCTGGCTCGTGGTGATGGGTGCCCCGACCGAACACTGGCGCAATGTCGACGGTCCTCAAAACCCCGGTGACGCCCAATGGCCCTACTCTATCAAATTTTGAATGTGGAATTTTGAATTTTGAATAAAGGTAATCGGCAAAATCCCGATTAAACAGGCTAAATCCCGATTAATCTAAACTCTCAAAACTCACAACTCAAAATCCAAAATTAGAAATCAACTTCTTTTAACCTAATAAAATCGTACTCATGAAACAAGACCTTCCCCGGAATTACCGGGCATCAAGTTTTCTGAAAGGTGGTATATGCCTTGCATTGGCATGTAGCGCCGGAGTCGGTACCTCTTTTGCTGTTGAACCGCCGGCTGCGGCTGTCTCAGCTCAGCAGGCTCAGACTCACAAATTGACAGGTACAGTCTATGACCAGAACGGAGAAGCTGTGATAGGCGCAAGCGTGATGGTGAAAGGCACCACTATCGGTACCGCTACCGATATCGATGGTAACTTCACCCTCAACGTCCCCTCAAGCGGCACTCTCGTGGTGAGCTATGTGGGCTATAAAACCCAGGAGATTGCTCTCACAGGTCAGAAAGAACTTAGAATCGACCTTCTTGAAGACACCGAATCTCTCGACGAGGTGGTAGTGGTAGGTTACGGTGTGCAGAAGAAGGCTACCCTTACCGGTTCAGTATCATCCGTTGCCGGAGAAGACATCAAGAAAGTCTCAGCCGCCAACCTTACAAACACCCTTGCCGGTAAAACCGCCGGTGTGATAGGTATGAGCACGTCAGGTGAGCCCGGTGCCGACAACGCCACTCTCCTTATCCGTGGTAAAGGGACTCTCGGTGATACCAGTCCTCTTATCGTGGTTGACGGTATCGCCGACCGTTCTTTCTCCCGTCTTGACCCGAACGACATCGAAAGTATCTCAGTACTGAAGGATGCTTCAGCTGCCATTTATGGTGCACGTGCAGCAAACGGTGTAATTTTGGTCACCACCAAGCGTGGTAAGGCTGGAAAAGTGAAAATCACTTACAACGGCAACTACACTATGTCGCAGCCTACCCGCATACCTAAGATGCTCAATTCTTATCAGTACGCTACATACGTCAACGAATATGATGCCGACCCGCGTCATGGCTCAGGTCAGTTGACTTATAGCGAGGATGTGCTTCAGCACTATCTCAATCACGATGATCCTCTTAACTTCCCTGATACAGACTGGTGGGCAGAGACTGCTAAGAAATGGACAAGCCGTACAAGCCATAACGTCTCTGTCAGCGGTGGTAACGAAAAGGTGTCTTTCTATAGCTCTCTCGGCTACATGTGGCAGGATGCTCTTTATAAGAAAAGTGCACAAGACTATAAGCAGTTCCAGTTTACTTCTAACGTTGACGTGAACGCCTCCGACTGGTGGAACTTCAGCTTTGATATTCTTGGACGTCGCGAAGAGAGAAACAGAGGAGTTTATAACACACAATATCTATTCACTCATCTTCTCACCACATTCCCTGGTGCTGCACCGTATTTCCCAAATGGTCTTCCCCGTGTAGGTTATGACGGTCTAACAAACAATGCGACAGTGATGGTGACCGATGCTCCCGGTTATAACAAGTACTATTACAATATCTTGAATCTGAAGCCAAGATTGAGAATCAACCTTGACAAGCTCACCGAAGGACTTTATGTAGAGGGATATGCCGCTATTGACCTTGCATTCAACAATGGAAAACAGCTCAGCCGTCCCTATGATCTTTATTCTTATGAGAATGGTGAATATATCAATCAGAGAGACGAAACCAGCAAGATATCCGTCAACTCTTGGTCTAACTGGAGTTCTACTGTGACACTCAACGCACGCCTTGGCTATGATCGCGAGTTTAACGAATTGCATAAGATAAACGCTTTCGTGGCATATGAGCAGAGCAAGTATAACTACAATTCTATTTCAGCCTACAGAACCAACTTCCTTTCTGAGCTTCTCCCGGATATTGATTTCGGTAGTGCAAATCCTTATGATTGGGACAATGGTGGCAATTCTGATGTCGTGACACGTCGCAATGTGTTCGGACGTATCAACTATGCATACAATGATAAATATCTTGCAGAGTTCACTATGAGATATGATGGCTCTATGAACTTTGCCAAGGGTCATCGCTGGGGTCTCTTCCCTTCGCTTTCCTTAGGGTGGGTCATAAGCCAGGAAGAATTTTGGTCTCCCGTTCAGCCTTATGTGAATTTTTTGAAGATCAAGGGGTCATGGGGTAAAATGGGTAACGATAACATATCCGCATATCAGTACAGAGAACAATATATGTTTAATGGAACTTCCCCATATTTCGGTATTGGAGACAAGGCTCAACTTACTCAAGGTATTTACTTGAGCAGGGTTGCCAATCCTCTCGTGACTTGGGAAAAAGCTACTACGTGGAATGCCGGTTTCTCTGCTTACTTCCTCAACAGCAAATTCATGCTTGACTTTGACTGGTTCCTCTCAAAACGTAGCGATATCCTTATCACAAGAAACGCTTCCATCCCTTATTATGCAGGTATGAGCCTGCCGGCGGAGAACCTCGGTAAGGTTACCAATTCCGGTGTGGAACTTGTCGCCACATATCAGGATCGTGCAGGTGATTTCAACTGGAGTGTGACCGGCAACTTCACATATTCACAAAACAAAGTGAATTATATGGACGAGGCAGTCAACACGCCAGCTTGGCAGAAGACCGAAGGACACCCCATAGATGGTCTGATTATGTATAAGGCTATTGGAATCTATCAGACACAGGAACAGGTTGATAACTCTCCCCATATCGCAGGCGCTGCTCCCGGTGACCTTATCTATCAGGATACAAACGGTGACGGCAAGATTACTTGGGACGATGCAATCCGTATCGATGAATCAGCAACTCCTAAAATCATATACGGCATTACTCTCGCAGGAGGCTGGAAGGGTATCGACTTCAACTGTTTCTTCCAAGGTCAGGGTAAGGCAAAGAAACTTGTTCAGCCCGGCATGAATATGGTGACTGATTTCTATGAAGGCCGTTGGCGTACAGATAATACACCGGAGCAAAATGCAGCTGCAAGATGGCCTAAGGCTATGATCAAACAGACTTATGGCGACACTTGGAACGGATCAGCATCAACCTGGTGGCTCCGTAGTGCAGACTTCCTTCGCCTGAAATCTATCGAAATCGGCTACACCTTCCCGAAAGAATGGATGAGCAAGGCAGGAATTGAAAATCTCCGCGTTTATATCAATGGTAGTAACCTTTTCACAATCGACAATTTCAAAGTGGCTGATCCGGAAATCGCCGGTCGCGACGATAATGATAACATAGTAGTTGATAACCCTGGTTATATAACAGGATATCCTCTATCGCGCTCAATCACTTTTGGTGCCGGTATAACCTTCTAAAACCTGATAATCATGAAAAATAAAATATTGATAGGAGCTCTCGCTTTGGCATCCATGTCGCTTGGCTCTTGCAACGATATACTTGACGAGGATCCGCACAATTCTTTTACTGCCGAGGTAGTTTGGAGTGAACTCTCACTTTCCGAAGCATATCTTAACACTCAATACATGAACATTCGTGCTGAGTCGCAGAACGGAACCCGCTTCGCCCATTATACTGATGAAGTTTTTCAGATGCATACCTATGGCTCTGAAAACTATACTCAGGGTCTTCTTTCTCCTGATAACTGTGGTATCGGATGGGATGATGGCTTGTGGGATCCCTGGCACTATTATTATCAGGCAATCAATAAAATTAATCTGTTTATTGAGAAGATAGACGATGTGCCCGCACAGTTAGACTCCGATAAGGTATGGCGTGACCAACAGAAAGGTCAGGGTTACTTCATACGAGCGTGGTACTACCACATGCTCTACAGTTTCTTTGGAAGAGTCCCTATCATTGACCACACCTTTGAACTTGATGCCACTTTCGGTGAGACTCGTCAGGATATGGATAAGGTTGCTGACTTTATCGTGAGTGATCTTGACAAGGCAGCTGCTCTTCTCCCTGAAAGTTATGATGCTTCAAATTATGGTCGTGTTACTAAAGGAGCAGCCCTCGCATTGAAGAGCCGTGTGCTTCTCTATAAGGCAAGCCCCCTTTTTGGAACCCCCTCAAATGAGAAATGGCGTGCTGCAGCAGATGCTGCTAAAGCTGTGATCGATCTTGGCGTGTATCATCTCAAACCGGTAAGCAGCAGCGAGGAATACGGCAGTCTTTTCCTTGATGCACAAAATCCTGAGGCAATCTTCGTTAAGCAATACGATTCCAAATATGGCTCAGGTGATAACATGTGCTTCCTGTATCAGGCTCCATGTGGAATCGGCAACGGTTTTGAAGGTTGGGGTAACTTCCAACCGACCCAGAATATTGTCGACAAATTCCAGATGGCTGACGGCTCGGCTCCTGAAGTGAAAAGCTATTATGAGGAATATCCATGGGCTGGAAGGGAAATACGTTTCTACGCAGCATTCCTTCTTGACGGTGATGAATGGGGTTATGGCTCAGGTCATCGAGAAGTAGAGGTATGGTATGGAGAAGATGGCAATAATGGTAAAGACAGTCAATGGGGTCCTTATTGGTGGAATGCCAGCAAGACCGGCTATTCTATGCGTAAGTTCCTTGATCCAAACCACGATTGCAGAAGCACACTCATGTATACAGCTCCATGGTTTTTTATCCGCTATTCCGAAATCCTTCTCAATTATGCAGAATGTATGATCGAGCTCGGCAACAACGGCGAGGCATTGCAATATATCAACATGATACGTAACCGTGCATTGCTTCCTGACGCTACAGGAGCTGATATCCGTGCCGAATATGATTATGAACGTCAGATCGAGCTTGTGTTTGAAGGCAACCGTTGGTTCGACCAGCGTAGATGGAAGAAGATGTATGAGGAGTATTCCAAACCTATTTATGGTATGACAATTGGTCGCCGGGCAGACGGTACGAAATATTATATGACCAACGACGAAAATAACGTGGTGTCTACTCGCGTCTTCAACAATGACAAACTGTATTGGCTCCCCGTGCCGAGATGGGAACTCAACAGAGCGCCCGAGATCGACGCTGCGCCTTATGAATAATTGAATTGATTCCGGGCGGAGGTGCAATATCGGCGCTTCCGCCCACTTTTTTTATTTTGAATTAGAATGTTGGATTTTGAATTTTAGATCAAAAATTTTAATTTTGAAATTATAAAGCGAATTTGAAAATTCCAAATTCAAAATTAGGAATACATTCAACATTAAAAATTCAACATTCAAAATTAATCATGAAACATCTTCTTCTTTCCATAACGCTTATGTTGCTGTCGTTCGCGAGAATGACGGCGGCTTTCACTGCCCCCGGCTTTAATTTTACTCACTATACAACAGAAAACGGGCTCCCTTCAAACAGTGTGCGCGACATAACTCAGGATAAAGAGGGTTATATGTGGTTTGCCACTGACGGAGGTGTGGTCAGATTTGACGGAACTTCTTCAAAAGTGTTTGTTCCGGAAGACAGTAACGGAGAGCCGGATCTTTACATAATGACGCTTTGTGACACTCCCCAAGGATTGTTCATTGGCGCAGACAGAGGTATCTATCGTTATGACAGCCGGATTGAGAAAGTCGAGGAGGTCAAATTGAAGTATTCTGACGAAATCAATGTCAGAATCAAAGGAGAGATCAATGATATCTGTTCGGATTCGTCAGGACATCTGTGGGTAACTGTCGACCGACTGGGGGTGTTCAGTATTTCTCCTGACAATGAGGTGGTTTTTTATCAGGATTTCCCCAATGTAGTGAACTTTATAGGACATTTATATGTAGACGCATTCGATGTGGTGTGGGGTGTCAGCAATGCCTCGGAAGACGGCATTTATCGTCTTGACCGTAGAAGCAATCGTTTTGAACCTTTTTATCTCACTGTTGATGGGGAAAGGATCCACGCTGCAGGATTGTCTATGTTCTGTGATTCGCAGGGTGACTATTGGTTCGGCACATGGGAAAAAGGGTTGTTGAGATTCAATGGTCGTACCGGCGAGGCGGAAAGAATAGTTCCGCCAGGATCTGCGGAAAATGTGTGGCATATACATTCTATAGCAGAATACAGCCCCTCAATGCTGTTTGTCGGCTCTGACAGCGGACTCGCTCTGGTTGACAAATCCAGCGGTGAACTTAGAGTCTATAAGTCGGATGAACTAAATCATGAGAGTTTGACCGACAGGTTTATATATCCTATTGTGCAAGACCGGGAAGGGGGATTCTGGATCGGTACGTATTACAGGGGAATAAACTATCTGAGTAAGAATTCCAAGCGGTTTGGCAGGTGGCATCATTCCAGGTTTATAAATTCTGTAAGCGGAAACGTAATTACCAGGTTTTGTGAAGACAATACAGGGAATTTATGGATCGGAAGCGCTGATGGAGGACTGTGCAGATATAACCCGATAAGCGGAAGGTTTTATAATTATGCCATCGACGGGCATCTTGAAAACGTGAATGTCAACGCTCTGCTTGCCGACGGCGACAAGATATGGGTGGGAACTTATTCAAAAGGAGCGGGAATCATTGATGCAAGCACTGGCAGCTGGCATAAGATCCTGGTGGAAGGAAACGGCTATTACAGTTGTTATGCGATATGCAAGGATGCAGACGGGACTGTCTGGATGGCGTCGACAGAGACTCTCGCAAAGTATGATCCGGAGAAAGACTCATTTGTAGGGGTAAAGGATTTTGGGGCGTGGATAGTGGATCTGGATGTAGACAGATATGATAATCTATGGATTTCAACCCAGGGGAAAGGGCTTTTCCGTCTTAATACCAAAAGCGGGGATGTGAAACAATATGTGGCTTCGAAGTCTCCGGGGAGTTTGCCTCACAATCATGTCAACAGTGTGACGGCTGCAGGGGATGGGGAGGTGTATGTGGCGACCCCCTACGGTGTGTATTGTTATGACAGGACTGCCGACAATTTTATGAATATGACGGAGGGGATTCAGAATGCAACGGCTCAGTCGGTGCAGGTGTCGGGCGGTGATCTTTGGATATCAACGCTTTCAGGGCTTCTTAACATATCTCATGCAGATGAATCTCATTTTTTTACTTATCAGGATGGGTTGAGCGACAATCAGTTTGTGCCGGGAGCCTCTTTTATGACTTCCGACGGGAAAATATATTTCGGATCCGTGCACGGCTTCAGTTGTGTGGATCCCATGGCTGTAAGGACGAAAGGGGGCGCGCCTATATTGAAATTTACAGGACTTGACATAGTCAATACTCCGATAGAGGTTGGCGACGAGCATCTTCCGGAGTCTCTCAACTCTATCAAAGAGCTTGTCCTCACTCACGCCGATCATACGTTCTCGATCTATTTCTCAGCCTTGAGTTATGCAAATCCTTCCGGGAATTCCTATAAGTACCGGCTTGAGGGTTTCGACAAGACTTGGCATTCTACAGGAAAAGAGAACCGTGCCACTTATTCCAATCTCCCTCCGGGCACCTATACTTTGCATGTGAAGGCTGCTAACGGCGATGGCGTGTGGAACGAAGAGGGCATAAGCCTGAAAATCGTGGTGAAGCCCGCATGGTATGCCTCAGTCTGGATGAAGACCTTGTATGTGATCATTGTGGTTGCTTTGCTGTTGTTGGCGGTAAGATTCGTGCTTTGGAGAATGGAGAGGAACCATATTGTCGAGCTCGACCGCATTTCGAGCAACAAAGAGAAGGAGATGTTCCGCTCAAAATTGAATTTCTTTACAGTGGTGGCACATGAGATCCGCACTCCTGTATCGCTGATTATTGGTCCTCTCGAAAAAATATTAAATTCTCCCGAGAAGTTTTCTCCGGAGGTGAGGGAAGACCTGACCGTTATCGACAGAAATTCGCAGCGTTTGCTTTCGCTCGTGAATCAGCTTTTGGATTATAAGAAAGTGGAAAGCAACGCACTTCCCGTAGGCTTCCGCAACGAGGATATAACCCAGCTGATAGAGAACGTGACCGACAGGTTCCGCCCGTCGCTCGAACAGAAGGGTATCAGGCTCACCGTCAGCTGTCCTGCCAAGGACAGTCTTCGGGTAGACGTAGACCCGGAGGCTGTCACCAAACTGGTGAGCAACCTTCTCAACAATGCCCGGAAGTTTACGAAAGACATCATAAAAGTGGAATGCCACGCGAATCCTGACGGCAAGAATTTTGTGATAAGCGTGGAAGACAATGGAATCGGAATAAACAAGGAGAACCGCAGCAAGATTTTCAAACCGTTTTTCCAGGTTCTCGACAATGTCAACGATTCAAGAGGTGGCACCGGACTCGGACTTTCCATTGTGAAGAGTGTGGTCGACGCCCACGGCGGATCGGTGGAAGTTGACAGTGCTCAAGGGAAGGGCGCGAAATTTATAGTGAGTCTGCCGGTGCATCAGGAGAATGTGATCCCTTCAGAGGAGCCATCGTCGGCGCAAGATAGTTTGAAAGAAATGAATCAGGGTGTTGCGAAGCCGGAAGAGGGTGTGAAACCTGTGCTTCTGGTTGTTGACGACAATGAAGAGATGGTGAGGTTTATCGCCAAGAATTTCGAGAAGCATTATGATGTCGTGACTGCCGGGAATGGCGAGGAGGCTCTTGGAAGACTCTCGGAATTTCCCGTGTCGCTTATTATCTGCGACTGGATGATGCCTGTGATGGATGGTGTGGAATTTCTAAAGAGGGTGAGACGCAACGAGTATTATTGCCACATCCCGTTTGTGATGCTCACGGCAAAGACCGACAATCTGTCGAAGATTGAGACGATGAAGACAGGTGCTGACCTATATATCGAGAAACCGTTTTCAATCTCTTATCTTGAGGCGTGTATCGACAATCTTCTTGAGATGAGGGCTCTTCTCAAAAAGAAATATACTGAGGAACCGTTGGAACCGATCTCCACACTTGCCTCCACTGAGGTAGACAGTGACTTCCTCACAAGAATGCAGGCTCTTATAGAGGATAATTTCTCGAATCCGGAGTTGAATGTGGATTTTATTGCCGATCATCTCGGCATAAGCAGAAGTAGCCTGTATAACAAGATAAAGACTATGGCTGACGTCACTCCGAAGGAACTGATACAGATCACCCGGTTGAAGAAAGGAGCCGAATTGCTGAAAGAGGGGAAATATCGTGTGAATGAGATCGGATATATGGTAGGATTCAACAACAGCTCTTATTTCTCCAAATGCTTCCAGAAGCAGTTCGGAATGAAGCCTGCCGAATTTGCAGAAAAAGAGCAAGAGCGGGCTGAAGACTGATCTTGCCAATATCAGACATTAGAATGTAGAAATAAAAAGGGCTTTGCCGGCGAATCAACGGCAAAGCCCTTACCAATTTTTACCAATTAGCAATTGTCAATTAGTAATTAGTAATTTTTAGTAATTACTAATTATTTATGGTGAGCGACTGCACTTTGTTCAACAGGGAGGGAGTCAAGATAGTTCTTGATATATGCGTCGAACCCTGCCACATCTTCCTCTGTGGGAGATATGCTGAGACCGGTGTTGCCGGCGAAAACCTCCATTTCGAGATAATCGGCGAGGTTGCGGTCGTTCTTGTTGTTGACAAGATAGCCTGCAAGAAGAGCCATACCCCAGGCACCCCCTTCACCGGCTGTCTCCATTACTGAGATCGGGGAGTTGAGAGCTGCCGCAAGGATACGTTGTCCTACGCCCGGAGTCTTGAACAGACCGCCGTGACCGGTGATACGGTCCACCTTGATTTTCTCGTCGTTGAAAAGTATATCGTTGCCAATTTTCAGACAGGCGACAGCCGCGTGTATGTTGGCACGCATGAAGTTGGCGAGGTTGAAGCGGTTTGCAACAGAACGTACGAACAGAGGACGTCCCTCGGAGAGTCCCGTGATAGGCTCACCTGAGAAGTAGTTGTAAGATACGAGTCCGCCGCAGTCGGGATCTCCATTGAGAGCGTTGTTGTATAGCTTGCCGAAGATTTCGTTCATGTCTACAGGCACTCCAAGCAACTCGGTGTATTCACGGAACAGTCCCACCCATGCGTTGAGATCGGAAGTACAGTTGTTGCAATGCACCATGGCAACGAGGCTTCCGTCGGGAGTTGTGACCATGTCGATCATTTCGTAAGGCTTGCTGAGATCTTTCTCAAGGACAATCATCGAGAAGGAAGATGTGCCGGCAGAAACGTTTCCGGTGCGCTGCTTGACAGCATTGGTTGCGACCATACCGGTGCCTGCGTCGCCCTCGGGAGGACAAAGAGGAGTGCCTGCCTTCAGGTTGCCGGAAATATCGAGGCGTTTAGCACCCTCTTCAGTGAGGATGCCGGCATTCTCTCCTGCCACCAGGATCTTGGGAAGGATATCTTCAAGTTTCCAGCCGAACCCTTTGTCTGCAACAAGGTTGTCGAACTTCTCAATCATCTTTGCCGAGTAGTTCTTGGTTTCGGGATCAACCGGTATCATTCCGGAACCGTCGCCGATACCGATCACTTTCTCCCCTGTCAGCTGCCAGTGGATATATCCGGCAAGAGTGGTTATAAAAGCGACGTCTTTCACGTGCTCCTCTTCATTGAGGACAGCCTGGTATAGATGGGAGATGCTCCAGCGGAGAGGGATGTTGTATTCGAAAAGTTCGGAAAGAATAGATGCCGCTTCACCGGTATTGGTGTTGCGCCATGTGCGGAAAGGTGCAAGCATATTGCCATCCTTGTCGAAAGGCATATAGCCATGCATCATCGCACTGATACCTATGCCGGCGAGTTGCGTAAGCTCCACGCCATATTTCTCTTTCACGTTTTCGCGCAGGTCGCGGTAGCAGTCCTGCACGCCAAACCAGATGGCTTCGAGACTGTATGTCCAGAATCCGTTTACAAGCTGGTTTTCCCACTCGTGGCTACCCTGTGCGATAGGGTTGTTGTCGCCATCGATGAGTACCGCTTTGATACGGGTAGAGCCAAACTCTATGCCGAGGATGGCTTTACCCGATTCGATGGTTGCTTTTGCTGTTTCAGGCATAATGCGGGAATTTAGCAAAGTGACTTATTGAGCATGTAGTAAACCTCGTTCCAGCGGAGAGAATCCTTGAAAGCGGGGATTGTTGTGTGGGCGTTGATGTGAGCCATCTCTATGCCTGCGATCTCAGCGTAGTCTTCCCAATATTCGGGAGTGAGTTCGTAAGAGAAGCAAGAGTGGTGAGTTCCGCCTGCGAGGATCCATGCTGCAGCTCCGGTCTCGAAGTTGGGCATAGGAATCCAGAGAGCTGAAGCTACAGGAAGTTTCGGGAGCGGTTTGGACTTGATGCACTCAACGTCGTTTGCGATAAGACGGAAACGGTTGCCGAGGTCTACTACAGTTGCGGTGATACCCGGTTTAGGCATAGATGTGAAGACGAGACGTGCAGTGAGGCTCTTGCGGATACCGATGCCGAGGAAGTGAACTTCCAGACGAGGCTTCTCTTCTGCGATGAGAGGACATACCTCAAGCATGTGTGCCTGGAGAATAGAGCTGTTCTTGCCGTCGAAGTTGAGAGTGTAGTCTTCGAGGAAAGAGCATCCCTTGCCTTCAGACATCACCCATACCATGCGGTAGAGCGCAGCGCTCTTCCAGTCGCCCTCAGCTCCGAAGCCGTAGCCTTCAGCCATAAGACGCTGTGAAGCGAGACCGGGGATCTGGTCGAAACCTACAAACTTGGGATCGTTGATGTCGTCAGTGCCGAGATCGTCGAAGTTTGTAGTGAAACCTTTCGCACCTTTAGCGGTGAGGATAGCGCGGAGAGTAAGCTCGGCGTGAGCGGCGTTCCAGATCTTCTTGTAGCCTTCTGTTGATGGATCCTTGAGGTCGTCGGCAACTACATATTCGTTGAAGTATGTCTCAACGAGAGCCTTGATGTCTTCCTCTTTGATTTTCTTATGGTATTCCATAAGTTCACTCACGGGAGTGTAGTCTACATGGTAGCCGAGACGCTGTTCAGCTTCAACCTTGTCACCGTCAGTAACAGCGACGTTGTTCATCTGGTCGCCGAAACGGAGGATGAGGCAGTCCTGAGCGTCAGCCCAAGCCACAGCCACGCGTTCCCAGACAGCGATCTTCTTCTGAGCCTCGGGATCAGTCCAATGGCCTACAACGACTTTGCGACGTATGCGCATACGGGTGCAGATATGACCGAACTCGCGGTCGCCGTGAGCACTCTGGTTGAGGTTCATGAAGTCCATATCCATGTCGTTCCATGGAATCTCGGCATTATATTGAGTGTGGAAGTGGAGCAGAGGTTTGTTGAGCTGCTGAAGACCGCGTATCCACATTTTGGCGGGAGAGAAAGTGTGCATCCATGTGATGACACCTGCGCACTTGGGGTCGTTGTTAGCCGCAAGCATGATCTCGCTCACTTCTTTAGAAGAATTTGCAGTGCCTTTATATACGACTTTCACTGGAAGGTTTCCGGAATTGTTAAGACCGTCGACCATTTCGCGTGAATGAGCGTCAACTTTCACAACGGCATCGCCTCCGTAAAGGAGCTGGGCGCCGGTTACCCACCAGATTTCATAGTTTTCAAACATGATTATTGAGTTTTGAGTTGTTGGTTTTGAGATTTGAGATATTACTTCTGCCCGTAATAGGCGTTTGGACCGTGTTTGCGGTTGAAGTGTTTCTCCACGAGGAGGGGGTTCATTGTCAGATTGGGGTTGAGAGTAAAGGCTATGAATCCCATTTTTGCCACCTGTTCGAGAACAACGGCATTGTGGACAGCCTCATGAGGATTTTTACCCCATGTGAAAGGACCGTGATTGTTTACCAGAACACCGGGAGTATGTATCGGATTGAGGTTCTCGAATGTTTCGACAATCACGTTTCCAGTCTCCAATTCATATTCACCTTTTACTTCAGCCTCTGTCATGGAACGAGTGCAAGGGACTGCATCATGGAAATAGTCGGCGTGTGTTGTGCCGATATTCGGAAGGTCCTTGCCGGTCTGCGCCCATGCAGTGGCGTATGTGGAGTGAGTGTGAACCACTCCTCCGATTTCAGGGAATGCACGGTAGAGAGCCAGATGGGTGGGAGTGTCGGAAGATGGTCTTAGAGTCCCTTCCACAACGTCGCCTGTGGCAAGGTCAACCACGACCATGTCTTCCGGCTTCATGTTGTCGTAGCTCACGCCGGAAGGTTTGATGACAACGAGACCTTTCTCGCGGTCGATACCTGATACATTTCCCCAGGTGAAGATAACGAGTCCGTGAGCTACAAGCTCAAGATTGGCATCGCATACTTCTTTTTTTAGTTGTTCGAGCATATTTGGGAGTCTTAAATTTCAGTTGTTAAATTTAGTTTTCGTTAGAGGTAGGCTGGATGTAGCGATACATTCTTGCGCCTCTTTTCGACGATTCCTTATCTATAAGGTCTGTCTGTTCCACACCGGGTATTTCAGCCACCCGTTTCCGGAAATTGCGTTTGTCAAGCTCTCTGCCGGTGACAGTCTCCACAAGAGTCTGAAGCTGTGTAAGGGTGAAAAATTCCGGGAGCAGATTGAAAGCGAGAGATTCCGTAAGAATTTTTCTTCTCATCACAGACAATGCTTTGCTGATCATATCGGGGTGATCAAAACCCAAGGGAGGGAGGTCGTTGACATCGACCCATTCCGCTTTAAATTCATTGACCACGTTCTCGTTGACCTCCTGCATGTTTAGCAATGCGAAATATGCCACCGATACCACACGTGCCCCGGGGTCGCGTCCGATTTCTCCGAAAGCGCCTATTTGCCGGATAAACACATTGTCAAGACCAGTGAGTTCGCGAAGAACTCTTTTTGCAGCTTCGTCAACGCTCTCGTTGTCGTTGACGAAGCCGCCGATAAGAGACCATTTCCCTTTTTCAGGTTCAAAGTCGCGCTTCACGAGCAGCACGCTCAGATGGTCGTTGTTGACAGCGAATATTATGCAGTCAACGCCGACGTGAAAACGTGGAAACGAGGAATATGCCTGTAAGGGTGTTGTCATTTAATTACCAGAAGTATATGTAGAATGCAGCTGTAATACCAAGGATGATGATTGAGTTGATTATGTCCCATGCGTTCCAGCTCTGACGGGTGGCAAGACGCTGTTCGGGAGTGGATGTGCCGAATACAAGACCCTGGATCTTTCTCTCATCCGGAGCTTTTGTGCAAAGGCTGACGATAAATACGACAGCGATACAGAATAGAAGCATCCAACCGCAGAAGAACAGCCAGTTTGTATCGTAGAAGAGATACTGGAAGAGGCTTCCTCCTTCAGCTCCCGGTTCGATACCTGCGTTGCTGTAGTAGATCTTGGCGCCGAGACGTGTGCAACCGATGACAAGACCGGAGATAAGACCCCACATGCCGCCTTGTGCCGAAGTACGTTTCCAGACAATACCCATAAGGAAGGCTGCGGCGATACCCGGAGCAAGTACAGATTGAACGTCTTGGAGATAGAGATATAGCACATCGCCTACAGAACGCATCACGGGAATCCACAGGATGCCGAGGATCACGATGACAACAGTGGCTGCCTGACCGATTGCAACGAGTTTCTTAGGAGGCGTGTTGGGCTTGAAACGCTGGTAGAAGTCGATTGTGAAGAGTGCCGAAGATGAGTTGAAGAGAGATGCGAGTGAACTCATGAGGGCTGCAAGGATACCGCAGACGATAAGACCTTTCACACCGGCAGGGAGAAGTTTAGCAACGAGAGTCGGGAAAGCTGCATCGCTGTTGGGCATTCCGCTGGGGAGCATCGGAAGGAATGAACCCATTTTCTGGTGGAGAGCGAAAGCGATCATGCCTGGGATGAGGAACAGGAAGACAGGAAGAAGCTTCAGGTAGGCGCCGAAGATTGTACCACGGCGAGCCTCTTTTTCATTTTTACCGGAAAGGACGCGCTGAACGATAAATTGGTCGGTACACCAGTACCAGAAACCGATAACGGCAGAGCCGATCAGGGCTCCGAGCCAAGGATACTGGGCGTCGCGGTTGTCGCGGATAAGGTTTGTCATAGTGTCGCCGTATTCGTTCACTTCCACAGCAGAGCAGATGCGCATCATTTCGTCCCATCCGCCGAGTTCCTTAAGACCGAGAACGAGGATAATGATAGAGCCGAGAAGTAGAATAGGGGTCTGGAGCACAGATGTGTACAACACAGATTTCATACCGCCTACGATTGTATATATAGCGGTGATAATAACAAGACCTACGGCAGCGATCCAGAAGAAGTCGATTCCCCAGAGGGTGTCGATGCCGAATACCTGCTGGAATACGAGACCTCCGGCGTAGACTGTAACGGCCACCTTGGTAAGAACGTAGCTGATAAGTGAAATCACAGAGAGAATGGTGCGTGAAGCAGGGTTGAAGCGGCGTTCAAGAAACTCCGGCATGGTGATCACCATTGAGCGGGTGTAGAAAGGCACGAAAACCCAACCGAGGAGAAGGATCATCCAACCCTGGATCTCCCAGTGAGCCATTGCCATACCGCTTGAGGCACCGGATCCGGCAAGTCCGATAAGGTGTTCGGAACCGATGTTTGAGGCAAAGATAGAGGCACCGATAGCGAGCCAAGTGGCATCTTTGCCGCCGAGGAAGTAGTCTGCGGCGTTATTCTGCTTCTGGCGCATCACCCATACGATGATCGCGATGAGTGCCAGTGTGAATAAGCCGATTACCAACCAGTCTAAGGTTTGCATAATACGAGATGTTTATAGGTTATAAAGTACTTGGTTAATTATCAATTAGCAATTATCAATTAGCAATTAGCAATTAGCAATTGGTAAATTATCGATTATCGATTATCGATTATCGATTAGCAATTAGCAATTATCAATTATCAATTATCAATTATCAATTATCAATTATCAATTATCAATTGGTAAATTATCGATTATCAATTACAGATTGCTGATTGTATTCGTGTCTAATTATTTAACACTGAATTTGTAGATACATTCAGAGTTGTAGGTTTCACCCGGGTTGAGGCGAACGCTTGGCCATTGCGGTTTGTTGGGAGAGTCAGGATAATGCTGAGTCTCAAGACAGATTCCTGCGTGCTGATTGTAGATGATCCCTTTTTTGCCTGTGACGGAGCCGTCGAGGAAGTTGCCTGAGTAAACCTGTATGCCCGGTTCGTTCGTATAGACTGTAAGAAGGATGCCGGATTCAGGGCTGTAGAGCTCAACTGCCGGATTGTTTACGTTGCTTCCGTTGTCAAGCACAAAGTTATGGTCGTAGCCGTTGCCGTTTTTGATCTGCTCGTTTGAGAAGTCTTTGATGTTTTCACCTACAGTGCGGGCAGTGCGGAAATCAAAAGGAGTCCCTTCTACAGAAGCGATCTCACCTGTTGTCATATAAGTGGAATCTACAGGAGTGTATCCTGAAGCGATTACACGGAGTTCGTTGTCAGTGACAGGATGTGTGGGATTGCCTGAGAGGTTGAAATAAGAGTGGTTTGTAAGGTTGACGATTGTTGGTTTGTCGGTAGTGGCTGTATACTTGATGTCGAGTGAATTGTCGCCGAGCAGGGTATATGTCACAGTTGCCGTGAGTGTGCCGGGGAACTGGTTGTCACCGTCGGGAGATACCATTGTAAGTTTGAGGGTTGAATCGTTGAGCTGCTCTGCACCATAAACCCGATACTGCCATCCGAGGTCGCCCATTTCGCCACCGCCATGGAGACAGTGCCCGAAGTTGTTTTGAGGAAGCTGGATTGTATCGCCGTCTATTACGAATTTGCCTTGATTGATGCGGTTTGCATAGCGGCCGATAGAAGCACCGAAGTCAGAGAGATTGTTTTCAGGGAAATATGCCTGGATGCTGTCAAATCCGAGTACAACGTCTTGGAAATTGCCGTCTTTGTCAGGCACCATCATCGACACAAGGCGACCTCCGAAGTTGGTGATGCATGCTTCTGCACCGTTTGCGTTTACGAGAGTGTAGAGTGCGGTGGAATCACCCTTGAACTCTGCTTTGAATTTTTCAGGATTCAAACCGGACTTTGTGAGTGTGGCGGTTTGATTTCCACTTCCACATGCTGCGAGAGCGAGAAGGGCTCCGATACCTGCAGTGATACGTAGATGTTTCATTTGTGATGTATTTAGGTTTTTAAGATTTGAGTTTTAAGTTGTGAGATTTGAGTTTTGAGTTGTGTGTTTTAGGTTGGTCTCATTTTCATAAGACATAAAACTTACAACATAAAAACGAATATTGGCAAAAAGATAAAAATTCCCTTTCAGAAGAGTTTTCCAAGTAAGGTTTACGCTTAAAATCAGAAACGTTTTTCTTTTGGGTGTAAAATTAACACTCAAAAATTCGGCTCCAAATTTATTTTATATGTTTTACAACATGTTTTGGATAAATTAAGAATTATAGAACAATAATATGACTTATCGACCAATGTTTGTTTAATATTGAAGTTGTACATGTGCTGCTTCATTGTATGAAATCTTGCCAAAGTTGTATACGTGGTTGCAGATAATGAATATTATTAGTTTGTCTTGAAAATAAGTATTACTTTTGTCAAAAGACAAAAATATTATTCGCACCATGAAACTAAACAACTTTTTACCAGTGCTTGCAATCGCCGGGGCGGTAATCTCTTCCTGTGGATCCGGCAAGACAGCCACAGATGGCGACTATGCGTCGTTTGTCAATCCATTTATAGGTACGGGAGGACATGGACACACATTCCCCGGTGCGATAGTGCCTCACGGAATGATGCAACCCGGTCCGGACACCCGGATAGCCGGATGGGACGCATGTTCGGGATATTATTATGCCGACACCACAATCAACGGTTTTTCTCAGAATCATCTCAGCGGGACAGGATGCTGCGATCTCGGGGATGTATTGATCATGCCGACTGTCGGCACCCAGGAATGGAACACTGTCGGGGTGGCGGGGGATGTTCTTCCTTACGCATCCAAGTTTGACCATGCGAACGAGATTGCAGAACCCGGGTATTATTCCGTGATGCTTGACCGATATAATGTAAAGACGGAGATCACTGCAGCGGATCGTGCGGCGATTTACCGTTTCACTTTCCCGGAGAGCGATCAATCGGGATTTATAATCGACATGGATTACAGTCTCAACCGTCAGCGCAACGGAAAGATGGAGATAAATGCAATCAGCGATACGGAAATCACGGGGACCAAAACAACATACGGCTGGGCGCCTGAACAGACAATCAATTTCTATGCTAAGTTTTCAAAACCGTTCACTTTTGAGAAGGTGAATGAAAAGGTCGACACCGTGATCAACGGACAGCCTTGGAGCGGGGAGATATGCAAGGCTCTTCTTTGCTTCTCTACAACCAAGGATGAGGCGGTGACTGTCGAGGTGGGTCTTTCCGCGGTGGATGTTGACGGCGCCAAGAACAATGTGTCGGCATCCCTTTCAGGAAAAGATTTTGATGCTGTCAGGAATGAGGCTCGTGGGAAATGGAACGATTTTCTTTCCAAGGTTGAAATTGAAACGGCAAATGATTCGGCACGTAATATTTTTTACACAGCGTTATATCACACCGGTGTCAGCCCGTACCTGTTCTCGGATGCCGACGGGAGATATTTGGGTGCCGACGGCAATGTGCATAAAGGGGATGCCGCAAAACCTGTCTACACAATATTCTCTCTTTGGGATACCTTCAGGGCGTTTCATCCTTTGAAGACTATCACGGATCCGAAGCTTAACGGAGAGTTTGTCAATTCTATCATGCTTATTGCAGATGAAGGGGGGATCCTTCCCAAATGGGCGCTGAATGCCAACTATACAGGCTGTATGATCGGTTATCATGCTGTGCCGGTCATTGTCGATGCGTATATGAAAGGAGACCGCAGTTTCGATGCGCAGAAGGCTCTTGAGCAGTGCGTGCGCACGGCGACATACGACGGGAATGCCCTCGGCACGATTCACGGGCATCCGGCTGTGATCGGCAATGAGTTGATGCCTTTGTCGAAGAAATATAAGAATGAATTGGGATATATACCTTCCGATAAGGAGAACGAGTCAGTGGCGAAAGGTCTTGAATATGCATATAATGACTGGTGTATCGCACGCTTGGCTGAAGTTCTCGGGAATGACAGCGTAAAAGATCTGTTCGATCAGAGGGCGTTGAATTATAAAAACTATTATGAACCTGTCAGCGGTTTTATGAGAGGCAAGTTGAGCGACGGGAGCTGGCGCGAGCCGTTCAATCCCCGGGGCTCGAACCATCGCAGTGATGATTATTGTGAAGGGACGGCATGGCAGTGGTTGTGGTTTGTTCCGCATGATGTGGCAGGACTTGCCCGGTTGATGGGAGGAGAACAAGTCTTTGAAGCAAAACTTGATTCATTGTTCGCGGCTGATTCAAAGATAGAGGGTGAAGTGGTTTCCTCCGATATCAGCGGATTGATAGGGCAGTATGCCCATGGCAACGAACCGAGTCATCATATCCTTCACCTATATAATTATATAGGGAAACCTGAGAAAACTCAGGATCTGGTGGATAAG
>CAMTMX010000028.1 GCA_947073495.1 uncultured Porphyromonadaceae bacterium | reverse complement strand
AACGAAGAGCGGCGCGGAGACGCGCAACAGGTGCAGACGCTCTGCCAGTAAGTTCTGAAAAAAGTCTTTTACCGTCTTGATGCCAATCTGGGTATCGTGCAGATTCAGCGCGGAGCGGTAGTTTTCCGGGATGATTAAGTTATTCATAATATCCTCCATTCTTGCTTATCTTATTCCGATTCCTATTCATTTTATGATTTCTATATATATGCGGTATACAGGCATACATTGCAGATAATCTATTCTGTATTATATGCAAGGGGGAAGGGTTCGTCAATAAAGAATTAGCAGTTCAGCCTCTGTGAGGAAAGAGATGATGCTCTTTCCTCGCGGAGGCTGAACTGTAACAACAATTCAGATTTTTTTCATATGGTAATTGACTAAAGCATTTAATAAATGTAAAATAGCATTTAGAAACACTATATTATAAATTTTTGTTATAACTTTGTGAATGATAAACAAAGAAAGTATATAATTATGTCGGAACAGGAATTGAATTCATACCGTTTTACATCCGGTCAGGAACCATCGGATGAGATGTTGCAATGCATCATGAGAGAGGTTGCCGAAGAGGCAATGACACGTCGTCGTGAAGCAGAGCAGCGTATCAAGGAATCTGTAGACCGTCAGCGTGAGGTATTGAGAGCTGAATGGAGTAAAAGGTTAGGAATAACTCTGTGATATGGATAATAACAGAAAACCGGAGTTGATTGTTATTGCCGGACCAAATGGCTCGGGTAAGACATCTGTGACCAAACGATTTCTGCACCATGAATGGGGTGAGGGGGTAATATACATTAATCCTGACCAAGTCGCTAGAGATATGTTTGGAGACTGGAATTCCGACAGTGCTGTGTTAAACGCGGCAAAGTATTGTGAGGAATGGAGAGAACGATGTCTGAATGAAAAAACAAGCTTTGTTTTTGAGACAGTTTTTTCTTCACAGGATAAAATTGATTTTATCCTGCGTGCCAAACATGCCGGCTTTTTTATCAGAGTATTTTTTATTGCTACAAGTCATCCTTCAATCAATGCTTCGAGAATTGCAAATCGGGTATTGGAGGGTGGTCATGATGTCCCGATTACAAAGATTATTTCAAGATTTTATAAGTCGATTATGAATTGTGAAATCATAGCGAAATTTGTTGATAGATTATATGTCTATGACAACTCCGTGGATGGACGGGATGCTATGCCACTATTCAGATTATCAAACGGTGTTTTAGGTAAACTTTATGTTGAAGATGTGCCGGAATGGGCACGAAACATGTTACCTGAAGCCGATGAAATTTAAATTAAGATCCAGGAATATCAGACAAATGCTGTAGAGAATATGACCGCAGTCTTTGCAGGACAACCGGGTTCAATAACAACTGATGAACTGCTTTATAGATTGCCGCGATATATGACTGTTATTTGTTCACTTATTTTCCTTAGGAACTTTAAGATAGACGCAAACATATCACAATTTTTATAAGCTTCTCAAAAAAAAGCAATCAACTTATAAACGACATATATGATGAATTTCAAGAAGATTTTGGGGCTGTCGGCTTTTGCTGCTGTGATGCTCGGTTCCTGCGCTCAAAGTGGCGGGGAGGTGAAGTCTGAAACTGTTGACAACGACAAGAATGTGGTTGTCGAGACAATCATGAGCCGTCGCAGTGTGCGCGACTATGAACAGCGCGCTATCCCCCGCGACACTATGCAACTAATCGCTGAATGCGGTATCAATGCGCCTAACGGAATGAACAAGCAGGACTGGGAAATCAAGATTGTCGACGATCCTGAATTTATCAAAGGTATCACGGAATTGTATGTGAAAGAGAATCCCAAAGCCGCCGAAGATCCTAAGTTCAAGAATATGTTCCGCAACGCTCCGACTGTCGCTTTCATCGCCGCTCCGGAAAGTAGTTATTCCGGCGTGAATTGCGGACTGTTGGGTGAGAACATGATTCTTGCGGCATGGTCTATGGGTATAGGGTCATGCTGTCTCGGCGGTCCGGTAAGATTCTTGAATTCAGAGGTTGCAGCAGATTATCTTGCCAAACTTAATATTTCGGAAGGTTACACTGTTCTCTATGCCATCGGGTTCGGTTATCCTGCAGAAACTCCCGAAGCGAAACCGCGCGACAAATCCAAAATCCAGTTTGTTGACTGAATCAAATATTCCGGCTATATAATAAAAACCGAAAGCGGAAAGACCAGAAAATCTTTCCGCTTTCGATTTTTTATCGGGAGATCAGTTTAGAACCCGAGTGTGGTGTAGTCCTGGCTCAGACGGAGCATCTGGTCTTTGAAATCTTCACCGTATTTTAGTTTTACGTCGGTTATGTTGCCTTTCTCATCATATACCGGTTCGTAAACAGGATTGATAAATCCGCGATAGGGTGGTATGTTGAGTTTTGAGAAACGGTCAAGCACCTCCTTGTGGAGTTTGGGATCAACTTTCACAGCATACTTTTTGATAAGATCGGCTCCAGCCTTGTAGTCTCCCTCACTCTTGATACGCTGAATTTCTCCAAGTAGCTGACCGAACAGCTCGCGAAGCTTGCGGTAGTCATTGATTTTTACGTATGTCTTACCTTTTTTCTTCACTAACTCCACAACTTTCCCTTTCTTACCGTGGTCGAGCGCCCAGGAGGCAATAAGCTGACGGTTGCGCATGTGTGCTTCCTCAACATCCTTACCCGGTTCTACACGGTTGAGCTGAGTCATGAGTCCGTTGAGCATGAACTTGTAATACTCAGCCTGATATGCATTGGGATTTTCAAGAATACCGAGTTCCTGAAGTTTGGGGTCGGCAAGATAGTAGAGCGCAAAAAGGTCAGCACGTGCCTCTTCGAGAGCAGAGCCATTTTCCTTGAGGGCTTCTGATTCAACTCCCGGCATAAGTTGTCCTGATGCATGTCCGAGACACTCATGAAGGTCAGTGTGAAGCATATCAGTGATGTAAAGATAGTCCTCAAGCATTTTGCGTGTGGGAGCGTCGATCACGAATTCCTCATTGAAGCCGTTGCCATGTGAAGCCATGTCGTAAGCCTCTGTGATATTCTCGATTGTCACTGATTTAGAACCGTGAGCGGCACGGATCCAGTCGGCATTCGGAAGATTGATGCCGATAGCCGTGGAAGGAAACGCGTCGCCACCAAGCATCGCGGCATTGATCACCTTTGCAGAAACGCCCTTCACTGACGGTTTGCGGAACTTCGGGTCGATCGGTGCATGATCTTCAAACCACTGTGCATTGCCTGAGATTGTTTCTGTGCGGGAAGAAGCCTCCTTGTTCTTGAAATTGACATAAGATTCCCATGATCCGGTCATTCCCAGGGGGTCTCCATAGCTTTCGATGAAACCGTTTACAAAGTCTACATCGCAGGCAGTATCTTCAGCCCACAGTATGGAATACTCATCGAAGTCGCGGAGATTGCCGGTGATATAGTAGTCGATCAGTTTGGTGATATACGCTTTCTGTTCCGGACTTTCGGCAACACCCTTCGCCATATCGAGCCAATAGATTATCTTGGCAATCGCCGGACCGTAAAGACCGTTGAGATGATAATGCTCCTCTTTTATTTTACCGTTCTCTTTGACTACCTTTGCGTTCAGTCCGTATGAAACAGGTTCCTTGTCATTTGGATCTTTCAACGCCGCATAATAAGCCTCGACTTCAGCCTGGGTGACGCCATCGCCATATAGGTTTGAGGCGGAGTTGGCAACCACGTCGACTGATCCGTCCTGGTTCACTCTTTTAGGCATTACAGTAGGATCGAAGATGACCGGGGTGAGTGTGGCAAGAAGTTGCTGACGGTTTTCACCGGGGTTTAGCGGTAGAAGGTTCTCCGGAAGAGCATTTACCTGATCGGTGAAAAATGTCTCAGAAAAATCCGGTTTGAATTTATCCGTGGAGTAATGGTGATGAATGCCATTGCCGAACCATACCTGTTTGAGATATTTCTCAAAGGCTTTAAACTCCTGAGAATTTTTGTCACCCTTGTAATTGGTGTAGATATTCTCAAGAAGTTTACGGATCTGGAGGTTGTATTTCCCGTTCTGATCCCACAGGATGTCTCTGCCGTATTGTGCTGCCTGCGACAGATAATATACCATCTTTTTCTGGTTGAGAGAAAGACGGTCGAATTCAGGAACTTCGTAACGGAGCACCTCGATGTCGGCAAAACGGTCTACATGATAGTCGAAATTCTTGTCTACCACGGCTCCGGCTTGTAAAGATAGCATAGAGGCTAAGATAAAAGTTGATAATGTTTTGTTCATGATTATTCTACATAAAGCACGAGACCTTTAAGGTATTCCCCTTCCGGATGCGAAATATCGACCGGATGGTCTGCGGGCTGGGTTAGCTGATGAAGTATACGCACTTTTCTACCGGACTGCGCTGCGGCTGTAAACACTGCAAGACGGAACATCTCGCGTGTCACCACCTGTGAGCAGGAAAACGTAAACAGTATTCCTCCCGGTTTTATTTTTTCAAACGCCTTGGCATTAAGTTTGCGGTATCCGATAAGTCCGTTTTTCAAAGCCGAGCGATGTTTTGCAAATGCGGGGGGATCAAGGATTATGAGGTCGTAGGCGTCTTTTTCCATATCGGCAAGATACTTGAAGGCATCTTCCGCATGGGTCTTATGGCGGGGATCCCCCGGAAAGTTAAGCTCGATATTCGCATCGGTAAGTGCGGCAGCCTTTGCAGAAGAATCTACCGAATCCACCTGCACGGCTCCTCCGCGCATTGCGTATACCGAGAATCCTCCGGTGTAGCAGAACATGTTGAGCACCTTTCTCCCTTTTGCATATTTCTCAAGGAGAGAGCGGTTTTCGCGCTGATCGACGAAAAAACCAGTTTTTTGTCCGCGCAGCCAGTCGATATTGAAACGCAAACCGTTTTCAATCGCGATATTGCCATCGAATTTACCAATCAGATAATCGTTCTGAGGGTCAAGCTGGGCTTTATATGGAAGGGTGGTCTCACTCTTGTAGTATACATTCCTTACAGGCAATTCCGGCAATTCCGTAAGTGCGTCGGCAATTTTCATGCGTTCGAAGTGCATACCGGGAGAATGAGCCTGTACCACAGCGGTGTCTCCATAGATGTCGATTACAAGACCCGGCAGGAAATCCCCTTCTCCATGCACGAGGCGGAAGCAGTTGTTGTCTTCGCGCATCAGTCCTAATGTCTGACGCAGACGACATGCTGATTCAAGTCTGGTTTTAAAGAAGTCGTCGGTCACCGGAGTGTCGCCGAAAGTCAGCAGCCGGACAGCGATACTCCCTATCTGATAGTGTCCATAGCCGAGAACCTTGCCGTCGGCAGACTCCACTTTTACGAGATTCCCTTCTTCAATTTCGTCAGGAAGAGAGGCTATCGCTCCTGAAAACACCCAAGGGTGATGCCGGAGGATTGATTCCTCTTTCCGAGGTTTAAGTTTTATCGTTTTCATATTGGAATAAGGTCAGATACTTATTTGAAAAGACGGATGATGTCCATTCCGTTGGCATAGAGGAGCAACAGGATCAACAAACCCATACCGATCATCTGGGCATATTCAAGGAATTTTTCAGATGGTTTCCGTCTTGTGATCACTTCATACAGCAGGAAGAGCACGTGCCCGCCGTCAAGCGCCGGTATCGGAAGGATATTCATGAATGCGAGAGCCACCGAAAGGAAAGCGGCAATATTCCAGAATGCGATCCAGTCCCATTTCTCAGGGAAGATAGCACCGATAGAACCGAATCCACCTACGCTCTTTGCCCCCTCCTTGGTGAATACAAGTTTCATCGACTGGGCATAGGAGGTCAGTTTGTCGGTTCCCATCTCAATGCCTCTCGGCACTGACTGGAGCAGGGAATATCGCTTTTCTTCAGTCTTATAGAATTTTGAGGGGTCAAGCTCAAGACCGACTCCCATTTTTGATGCATCTGAGAGCGTCACAGGAACAGACAGGGTATCCGTGCGGTTACCCTCAGACCTCAGGACAGTGAGCGTGACGGTTTCATTTTCATGACCTGCAAGAGTGGGTAGAAACTTGTCGAGCGAAAGAGTGGGGACGCTGTCAATAGCTATAATTCTGTCCCCGACCTTTATCCCGGCTTTCGCAGCCCCTTCTCCTGCCACGACTTGTGAAATCAGGGCAGGGATGCGGTATGTCATGAAGTTGATCATAGCCGTGTCGCTTTTTGTTTCCTTCTCGATAGCGAATATGAAATCTTTAGGAATTTTAATGTCGACAGTGTCTGTGCCATTGCGAAGCACCTTCACTACATCCGCCTGGATCATTTTTAATCTTGCCTCGCCGGGTACAAGAAGTTCTTCCCCGTCAGCAAACAGCGGAATGTCGCCATCACGGAATCCGATCTTATGCGCTTCTCCGGAATATGCCATACCCATTTCCGCATTCTTGAATGTGACATATCTTTCACCTGTGGCATATACTATTCCGGCATAAATCACAATTGCGAGAAGAAAGTTGAAGAGCACACCGGCTATCATTATGAGAAGACGTTGCCATGCCGGTTTTGTTCGGAATTCCCATTCCTTGGGAGGCTGTTGCATCTGCTCTTTGTCCATCGACTCGTCGATCATGCCCGATATCTTGCAATATCCTCCGAGAGGAAGCCATCCGATACCGTATTCAGTATCGCCCCAGAAAGAGGATTTTTTCTTTTTCCCTTGCTTGGATGATGCTTCAGATTCCGAGCCTTCGTCAGAGTCAGCACCCGAAAGATTTTTTTGTTTGCCTAAGCCTCCGATATATTTTTTAGGTTTCCATTTAAACAATTCTGTCCAAGGATCGAAAAAAATATAAAACTTTTCCACTTTCACTCCGAAAATACGGGCGAAAAGGAAATGACCGAATTCATGAATGATCACCAATAAGGCGAAAGCCATTATCAGCTGAGTGGCTTTGATAAGAAATGTATCCATTAATATGACGGCATTGCCGCAAAATAAATTGTTTGAAAAATATTGTAATAAATAATGTCCAGATCAGGCATTGCGTGAAAGCCATTCATCTGCGATTGCAAGAGCCTCCGTATTTGTTGCAATGAGATCTTCAAGAGAAGGAGAACCGATAAATGGTGTTTTCTGCATAGTCGCATAAGCAATGCGCGGCATATCCGTGAACTTGATTCTTCCTGAAAGAAATGCCGCTACACCTCTTTCATTTGCTGCATTCAAAATGCAGGGCATGTTCCCACCTTTTTTTATCGCCTCGAACGCATATGACAAAAGGGGGAATTTATCGTAATCGGGAGCCTCGAAAGTAAGATTGGCATATTGTGAAAGCGTCAAACCGGGCTTGTCTGTGGAAAGTCTGTCGGGATAGCCGAGAGCATATCTGATAGGAAGATGCATGTCGGGCACACCCAGTTGTGCTTTTATAGAACCGTCGTTGAATTCCACCATTGAGTGAACGATGCTTTGAGGGTGTACCACAACTTCGATCCTATCCGCCGGGCATCCGAAAAGCCAATGAGCCTCAATCATTTCAAACCCCTTGTTCATCATTGATGCGGAATCAATGGTAACTTTGGCGCCCATGTCCCAATTGGGGTGATTAAGTGCATCTGCAACAGTGACATTCTCAAGCTGAGATTTGGAAAAGTTTCTAAACGGACCGCCACTTGCCGTGAGAAGAATTTTTCTTGCCTGAGAAGTTTTTTCTCCCACAAGACATTGGAAAATGGCGGAATGTTCGCTGTCGACAGGGATAATCTCAGATGGGGATTTCTTCAGCATTGAGGTGATCACTTCTCCGGCAACTACAAGAGTCTCTTTGTTTGCAAGGGCTATAGTCTTTCCTGCATTTATCGCCGCCACTGTGGGTATCAGTCCGCTATATCCCACCATTGCTGTCACCACTACGTCCACCTCCGGAAGTGTGGTGGAGTCGGCAATAGCCTGAGCTCCCTGCTCCACTTCTATAGGAAGGTCGGAAAGGGCATCCTTCAGTAACGGATAAGCGGAAGTGTCTGCTATGACCACTTTTTTAGGAAGAAATTTACGTGCCTGTTTTGCGAGTAATTCCCATTTTTTCCCCGCTGTCAATACGCATGCACGAAATTTATGAGGATATTCCTCTATTATATCAAGGGTCTGAGTGCCGATACTTCCGGTACTACCCAAGATTGCAATATTCTTTATTTGGTTATCCACTGTTAATTAGATAAAATTTTATTCAATATTTCATAAACGACCCCTTCCCACTTCTTCATCAATTATAGGATATCGGGGTGTTGACGTGTTTTTATCTCCTAAATAATCATAAGGAATCAACTGATTCCCGTTATGCCACATTTCTATGGTTATGATTTCGTTTTTTCTTGAGTTGCCTGACTCCGTAAGTGCTATAATCTGTCCCCTTGTGACCATATCTCCGGGTTCTATCAGTACTGTGCCCAATCGGTTGCAACGGCTGAGAAACCCTTTTTGATGTTGAATAGTGACAGCTGTGCCTCCACCTTCCCTGACGGATTGAGAGACAGCGATCACTCTTCCGTCGGCTATGGCGGCTACAGGAGAGCCTTTTGACAATATGATTTCCGCCTTTACAGCATCTTTTGTGTTGTTTGTCACAATACTTTCTTCATTCACAGACATAAACATCATGCTTTCTGCCGCGAGAGGCGCTATGACAGATATATTGTATTTTTCTCTTTCCCTCATCATGGAAAGGAATTTTCTCTCCTCATAAGATGTGGGCAAGATTGAATCCGCAGAAAAAGGCACGTCTATCTGAGAAACCATGGGTGCTTTTGATATGGTGTCCGGATTGGGCATTGTAGGATTCAGTACAGCCATGATATTTGAAATATATGCAGCATTGGTTTCATACAGATGTTGAAGGGAATCAAGCCGCATGTGATGTTCTTCAGTCGCGGCGCGTTCTGAGTCTTTCAGATAGCCGGGGAGTAGATTTTTTGCCGGAGTGACACCTACAATCAGGGCTCCTATAGACATGAAAAACAGAGAGATGATGATACATGCAATGACATACTTTATTGGCGAGGCGCTGACCTGAATGATTTTTTCAAGCCGCGACCCGTCTTCCAATATGAGCGTGTATCGTTTCTTTGTTTTCATCTTGTTTCGGGTGTACCGGATTAAAATTCTGAAGACAAACTCCTACAATAAACTGCGAAATTAATCAAAAAGATGGAGACTTCAAAATCTTGAACTGAAGCATTTATTAATCGCATTATCTTTGAGTTATTCCTGATGTGGCAGACAACAGTGCGATTAAGGTAAGCGTGATGTCTGTTATAAATTGAATTATGATTAATGAACCAAAAAAATCAGTAAATGTTATTTAGATAAACATCAAACTATTCCAAATTCTTAAAAAGTTTAATTATGAAAGCTAAGAATCTTTACTATTTAATGGCACTTTGTGCTGGGAGTTTCGTGTTAGCTCCTAAAGCAAGTGCTCAAGACGTGGTAGTCGAGGAAGATGCAGTTTCTGTAACTGAATATTCATGTGACAACACCGACCGTTACTTCCAGAGTTGGCGTAACAATTGGTTTATCCAGCTTGGTGCCGGAGTCAATCAGCCATTCGTGGAAAGAGGTATTAACGGAGCAAAGGCTCCCGGACATGCCGTGCGCCGTCAAAATATGACTGCTACATATAACGTAGGTGTCGGTCACTGGTTCTCTCCATACGTCGGTCTTCGACTCAACGGCTTTGCAGGGTCACTACATTGGAATAACCCCAATGGCGATAAGCCTGGTGTAAGCGGATGGTCAAAAGCAAAGCATGTCAACCTGAATCTTGAATTCATGTGGGATATGTGTAACAGTATTGCCGGTGTTAATCCTGATCGTGTGGTCAGTGTGATTCCGTTTGTAGGTGTCGGTGGCGATTATACTTGGGGGTTCGGTGATGCTGTGGCTTCTAATATTGAACGCCCGCACAGCGGCAAGATCAAGAACACAAGCTGGACATTGCCTGTGACTGCCGGTGTGCAGTTCCGCTTCCGTCTTTGCAAATATGTAGATTTCTTTGCCGAGGCTCGTGCTTCGTTCTATGGCGATAACTGGAACGGATGTAGCTATGGCAGACCTATCGAGGCCAATGTGGCTGCTGTAGGCGGTTTCAATTTCAATATCGGCGGACGCACATGGGGCAGCTACAATGATTGCGCTTCAATGAGTCAGCTTGCGGAACTTAACAACGAGGTTAACAACCTTCGAGCTGAAAATCTTGCATCCGCTCAGGCTATCGCTGCTCTTGAGAGCCAGCTTCCTTGTCCCGAACCTGTTGTCCAGAAAGATTGTGTCAACGCTCCGCTTATGACCACAGTAAGATTCACTATCAATTCAGACGAAATTATGCCTACCGAAGAAGTGAATGTCTACAATATGGCGGAATGGCTGAAGGCAAATCCCGATCAGAAGGTTGTAATAGTCGGCTATGCTGACAAAGACACCGGCACAAGCGAATACAACATGGAGCTTTCAAAGAAAAGAGCGGATGCTGTAGCTGATCAGCTTATCAACAAGTATGGTATTTCTTCAGACCGTCTGGTTGTTAAATATGATGGTTCAAACGTTCAGCCATACAATACCAACGATTGGAACCGTATCGTTATTTTCACTCAGGAAGATAAATAATTCAACTTTCGCAAGTGAAAGTTGAGGGTTATGAGGTTATAAGGTTAAAAGGTTAATCTCCAATTGTGGAAAGATATCCGGTTTCGTTAGATATTATCTATAGATATAACCCTTTAACCCCTTAACCTCCAAACCTTAAGTGAGCTTGCGAAACTTAAATAAATAATAAATCACGATATTTATAATTAAGGAGAGGCATTCATATCTTGGAGAATGTCTCTCTTTTTTTGTTAAAAGTGTGGGGTGGGCAGTCAATTTCACATGGAAAATATAATATAGGAAGTTGTTTCCACTTTTTTGGAGATTCATTTTTTATGGCTTTTTGCATTAAAAAAGATTTCTTTCCCAATTTTCCGCCATCTTTCCGTTCGCTTTTGACTCTTTCATCGGACGTAAACTCTCTTTTCAAGTTTCAAAATCACCTTGAAAATCTGACGAAATCTTGGAAAAGAAAAAACTCGAAACAACTTCTACGGGTAGTGCATAAAATAATCATAATTTTTTTTTTATTTTTTTTGAAAAATCTTTGGCGGTTTAAAAATAACATTGTACTTTTGCAACGAAAACAGGGTTGCAACCTAAGAAAGGCAAGCAACCAGCTTGCACTATGTTCGCAAAGTGTTGAAAAATCTGTTTTTTGCTAAGTCAACTTATAATCTAACCATAAATCTAATTTAAAAGCACATGAACATCTCTGAAATCATGGCTGCCCTCGAGGCAAAGCATCCCGGTGAGAAAGAGTATCTCCAGGCTGTGAAAGAAGTTCTCCTTTCAGTGGAGGAAGTATACAATCAGCATCCCGAATATGAGAAGGCACGCATCATCGAACGTATGGTAGAGCCTGATCGTATTTTTACTTTCAGAGTTACTTGGGTAGACGATAAAGGAGAAGTACAGAACAATATCGGCTATCGTGTACAGTTCAACAATGCGATCGGTCCTTACAAAGGGGGTATCCGTTTCCATGCTTCTGTCAACCTCTCAATCCTCAAATTCCTCGGTTTTGAACAGACATTCAAGAATGCTCTTACCACACTTCCAATGGGTGGTGGTAAAGGTGGTTCTGACTTCAGCCCCCGTGGCAAGAGCGATGCTGAAATCATGCGTTTCTGCCAGGCATTCATTCTTGAACTTTGGCGTAACCTTGGTCCGGATCGCGACGTGCCCGCAGGTGATATCGGCGTAGGTGGTAGAGAAGTAGGTTACATGTATGGCATGTACAAGAAACTCGCCCGTGAAAATACCGGTACATTTACAGGTAAGGGTCTTTCATTCGGCGGTAGCCGCCTTCGTCCTGAAGCAACCGGCTACGGAGCAATCTATTTCGTACAGAATGTATTGAAGCAGAATTGGAACGAGACTCTCGCAGGCAAGACTGTAGCTATTTCAGGTTTCGGTAATGTGGCTTGGGGCGCAGCACAGAAAGCTACTGAGCTCGGTGCCAAGGTTATCACAATCTCAGGTCCAGACGGATATATCCTTGATCCTGCAGGTCTTGATGCAGAGAAAATCGAATATATGCTCGAGCTTCGTGCATCCGGCAACGATGTTGTCGCTCCTTACGCTGACAAGTTCCCCGGTTCAACATTCTTCGCAGGCAAGAAACCTTGGGAGCAGAAAGTGGATATCGCTCTTCCTTGTGCAACTCAGAACGAACTTGGTGGTGAAGATGCCAAGCAGCTCATCGCTAACGGTGTTCAGCTCTGTGCAGAGGTCAGCAACATGGGATGTACACCCGAGGCTATCGATGCCTTCATCGCTAACAAGACTGTATATTGCCCCGGTAAGGCTGTTAACGCAGGTGGCGTAGGCGTATCAGGTCTTGAAATGAGCCAGGATGCAGAACACCTCCAGTGGAGTGCAGCTGAGGTTGACAACAGACTTCACGAGATGATGAGCTCTATCCACAATGCTTGTGTTGAATACGGCACACAGGAGGATGGCTACATCAACTACATGAAGGGTGCCAACATTGCAGGCTTCCTTAAGGTGGCAGACGCTATGATGGGTCAGGGTATCATCTGATACTTTCCCTGAAAGCGACAAAATATATATCCGTTTGTGAAAACGGATAAACGAAAAAGAGTAATTGAAAATAAGAGTAATTGAAATGTTTCATCAGCAGAGACTGGCAGCTCGAGAGAGTAGCCAGTCTTTCTTTTTCAAGATAGTGGGGAGTATGTTCTTTCTTTTTTTTATTCAAAAATTGGGATAATCGCAAAATAAGTATTAACTTTGCATGACAAAACGGAAAATTGATATAGATTCCGTCTTGCATACATCAGCCGCAATAGCTCAGTTGGTAGAGCATTTCATTCGTAACGAAAAGGTCCCGGGTTCGAGCCCCGGTCGCGGCTCATCGGAGTGGTTCTCGACCACTCCTTTTTTTATTTGATTTATTGAATGTTATTTCAATCTGAATATCGGAATTATGAAAATAAATTATTAAATTCGCAACTTCATATGAGCTCACCGGTTTGAGTGAACTTACCTTAGTCTCAGTCAATGAAACACTACCTCTCGATTTAAGTTCACTCTGCAATATTGCGAAATATAAAATGGAAAAGGTGCATACGACGATTCCTTTGTATTATTAATCATAAATATCTTAATGTCATGAATCAAGTTTTACGACGTCATGAAAGGGTAGATGTGGCGGATGTGCTGCGCGGTTTTGCCGTGATGGCGATTATTTTGCTTCATTCTATTGAACATTTCAATTTTTATTCTTTCCCGGACACTTCGTCACAGTCAAATTGGTTGAATTTTACCGACAAGGCAATCTGGGACGGACTTTTCTTTATGTTCGGAGGAAAAGCATATGCAATTTTTGCACTGCTTTTCGGTTTCAGTTTTTTCATCCAGCATGACAACCAGCGGATGAAAGGTAACGACTTTCGTTTACGCTTCTGTTGGAGATTATTGCTTTTGTTTTTAGTCGGACAGATCAATGCCATGTTCTTTACCGCTGAGATCCTGGTGATGTATGCACTTATTGGTTTTGTTCTTGTGCTCACGTGCCGGCTTTCTACTAAAGCAATTGTCATTATCGCTTCGATATGTATGATACAGCCGTATGCGCTTTATCAGATGTTTATGTCTATTGCAGACCCGGCTTTTGAACCGTTCACCATCAACACCAGTGAATATTGGGCGGCAACATTTGCCATGCAAAGCGGTGGCTCATTCCTTGAGACTGTCAAAGTCAATCTTTGGGAAGGTCAGCTTGCGTCTCTTGCCTGGGCGTGGGATCACGGCAGAATTTTCCAGACAGCCGCACTGTTCATGTTCGGTATGTTGATAGGCAGGGAAGGATGGTTCCTTCGCAAGAATCTGCATAAATGGGGTATTGTCCTTGCAATAGCTATCGCTGCATTCTTCCCGCTGTATGGCTTGAACAATATGGTTGGAAATTATATCGAAGACACAAGAATATTAGTGCAGTTAAAACTTGTTTTATCTTCACTTGTTAATATCGCCTTTATGCTGATACTTGTATGTGGAATATTATTCGGCTATTACTGCACGACAAAATTTAGTAATTTCCTCTCCCTGTTGATTCCTTACGGACGAATGAGTATGACCAATTATGTTACCCAGGGGATAATAGGATCAGCATTGTTCTATCATTGGGGGCTATATCTCCGTCTTGGTATCACGGCAAGTGAATTGGTCGGAATCGGAATTTTCCTTGTTCAATATTGTTTCTGTAGGTATTGGGTGAATCATCATAGCCATGGACCCTTGGAATATTTATGGAAAAAGGCCACATGGATTGAATTTCCATGGGCAAAATCCAAATAACCTTTATATTTTGGCATGACTAAGCAGAATTATTGTTAATTTTGCAATGGAAAACCATATATGATGGTTGACTAATCTAAATCTTAAATTTACAGACATGAAAAAAGAGATCAATTCATCAAAGGCTCCCGGAGCAATCGGTCCCTACAGCCAGGCAGTCATGGCAGGCAATCTTATTTTTGTATCGGGTCAGCTTCCTATCAATGCCGCTACCGGAGAAATGCCCACTGACATCAAGGCACAGACCGCACAGAGCATCGAGAATATTCAGGCAATCCTTGCGGAAGCAGGTGCTACACTCGACAATGTGCTTAAGACTACAGTCTATCTTGCAGACATGAGCCTTTTTGGAGCTATGAACGAAGTATACGCAGAATATTTCAAGGCGGTTTATCCTGCGCGTGCTGCATTTGCAGTAAAAGAGCTTCCCAAGCAGGCACTTGTTGAAATTGAAGTCGTAGCTGCACTTTAATTCCAAAGCTAAATAAATTCTGTAGTGGTTAAGGATTGACTATTGTCTTCTAACTGCTACAGAATTATTTTTATAACAGACGATAATACATCAAGGATAGGATATTAAAAAAAGTATGATAAGTTATCTGCAAATTGAGAACCTGACAAAATCTTTTGGCGACAGAGTGTTGTTTTCAGATGTCACACTCGGAGTATATGAGGGTGATAAAATAGGATTGATTGCCGCAAATGGAGCCGGAAAAACCACGTTCCTTAATATTATTGCGGGACAGGAGGATTATGACAGTGGAAATGTCGTTTTTAGAAATGATCTGAGAGTAGGGTATCTGTCTCAGCTCCCACCGTTTGATCCGGAAGAAACAGCTCTTTCTTATGCAACGCCTGAACCCTTACGTGCAGATGACTATTCATGTGAAGACCGTGCCCGACAGATGCTTTATCAGTTCAGGATCACTGACTTGAATCAGAAAATGGGAACTATGTCAGGTGGTCAGGTGAAGCGTGTGGCTTTAGCAAAGACATTGTTGTCAGAACCCGACCTGCTTATTCTTGACGAGCCGACCAACCATCTTGATATAGAGATGGTGGAATGGCTTGAGAATTATCTTACCCGCCAGCGTATAACCCTGCTTATGGTGACGCACGACCGATATTTCCTCGATAAGGTATGCAACAAGATTATCGAGATTGACAGGGAGGCTGTCTATTCTTATGATGGCAACTACGACTATTACCTTGAGAAAAGGCAGGAGCGTTATGATGCCATGAATTCAGAGCTCGCCAAAGTGAAGAATCTTCTTCGCACAGAGCTTGACTGGATGCGCCGTCAGCCACAGGCACGCGGTTCAAAAGCCAAATACAGAATTGATAATTTTCATCAGCTTGAGGCTAAAAGTAAGGTTAATCTCAATACTAAAGAACTTTCTTTAGGTAACGGCTCATCTTACATTGGTTCCAAGATTTTTGAAGCTAAGGATGTTTCAAAATCATTTGGCGACAAGGTGATTCTGGATAAATGGAGCTATACTTTTGCAAGATATGAAAAGGTGGGGATTGTCGGGGATAATGGAGCTGGCAAGACCACATTCATAAAATTGTTGCTTGGGGAGTTGCAGCCTGACAGCGGTTTGTTCGATATTGGACAGACTGTGAAATGGGGTTATTACAGCCAGGAGGGAATGACCGGATTCGATGAAAAAAAGAAAGTGATAGATGCAGTGAGGGAAATAGCGGAAGAGGTGCGGATAGACGACAAGACAAGGCTTTCCGCTTCCCAATTCCTGACCCGTTTCCTTTTTACTCCGGATACGCAGCAGAAATATATCTACAAATTAAGTGGAGGAGAGAGACGGAGACTATATCTTGCCACCGTTTTGATGAAAAATCCGAACTTCCTTATTCTTGACGAACCTACAAATGACCTCGATATCCTTACGCTGACGGTTCTTGAAGATTATCTTGCAAACTTCAAAGGTTGTGTAATAGTTGTCAGTCATGACCGTTTCTTCCTTGACAGGATCGTGGATCATTTGTTTGTGTTCAAAGGGAATGGAGTGGTTAAAGACTTCCCTGGTGATTATTCCACCTATCGTCATTGTGTGCAGGAGGAACAGAAAGAATTACGGGCATTGGAGGTTGCCGCCCAGAAGTCTTTACAGACAGCTAAAACTTCAAATAAACCGCGTACCGAACAAAAGCAGAAACTTTCATTCAAGGAGAAAAAAGAGCTCGAAACCCTAACTGCAAGAGTTGAAGAGTTGGAAAAGGAGAAAGCGATGCTGGAAACAGAGATGTCTTCCGGAACTATGAACCATACGGCTATAACAGAGGCAGGCAAAAGGATGGAAGAGATCATATCTGAAATCGACGAATCGGAATTCCGATTGTTGGAATTGATGGAAAAAGAATGAAGATAATGAAAAAATTATTGATTGCGCTTATCGGGATCGGGGTGATGGCCAATTGTAGCTTTGCACGTATCCCAAAAAAATTATTGCCGACAGAGAAAGAAAAGATAGCTTTTCTTAATGAGGCGGATGATTTTATCGATGATATGGCGGAAGGTTTGCAGGATCGTCAGTGTGATGCCGTTTTACATGCCTTGAGAGGACAGACAGGAGAATTGGCAAATATCAGAAGGTCGCGTGATATCACGGTTGAATTGTCTGATAAAGTCGAACGTAAAGATATAACAGGCGATGGGTCTGCACGGGGCATAAAGATGCGTCTCTATAGGCCCAAATCTTCAGGAACCGACAAATCGGAATTGCCCTTATTGGTTTATTTTCATGGAGGGGGATGGGTATTGGGAAGCATTAATTCATGTGCAAGCTATTGTGATGCGCTGGCTGCATCCGGAAAAGTCATGGTTTTGGCTGTGGATTATAGTCTTGCTCCGGAAAACCCCTATCCGTCCGGACTAATGGATTGTGTCTCCGCAGTGGAATATGCCGTATCGCATGTAGAAGAGTGGGGAGGATCCATATCCTTAATAAGTCTTGGCGGTGATAGTTCAGGGGGTAATCTTGCTGTCGCAACCGCGTTGTATCTGCAAGAACAGCCACAACCTGAAAAATTGAAATCTTTGGTTTTGTTCTATCCTGTTGTCAAGGCTTATGCCGATAAATCAGCATCCTGGAAAGAATATTCACGTGGGTATGGTCTTGATTCAAGACTTATGGATTCCTTCAATGAAGCTTATGTGAACAGTGCCTCAACAAATGTAGACAATAAGAATTCAGATGTTCACAATCCTCTCATTTCTCCTGCTGAGGCTGAAGATAGCCAACTTGCAAAACTCCCTCCTGTTCTCATTATTGGAGCAGAAAGAGACATCTTATATGATCAGGGGAAAGGTTTTGCCGATAATCTTAAAAAAGTTGGTAACGATGTGGAGCATGTTGAATTTACAGGTGCTGTACATCTGTTTATAACAGTGAAGGGACAGCCCACTGCATTTTCAAAGGCGGTAGCTTTGTCATCGGCTTTTCTTGAAAACTGTTTGTAGGTTAAAATCGATATAAATCATAAATCCTTCAAATCATAAAATAGAATATTCCGGATGAATGCAGTGCCGCATTCATCCGGAATATTCTATTTTGGTCCTTAACTGGAATATAATTATTTTGATGAAGCCTTGGAGAAACGTTCTAATTGTTCTGGTGTAAGAGGAGTATGTTTCTTTTGAATCCTGAAAGCATTAAGTTGAAGGGGAGATAACTTTTTCGCGGACTTAAAGTCGGGCTTTGGTATTTTGATGTTTTCAGGAGATATCACCGTTACAATTGTAAACCCACCTGGTGTGTCTGCGAGGAATGGTGGAGTGATCTTTATGATCTCGTCTTTATCTTGCGTCATTGAGATATTATGATAATTATTCTGTAATTATGGCACCCCATTACTCCATCATAAATATCAAAAATCTGCCTGACAAACCCTCTCAATTCATTCGATAAATAAATTTAAACAGTTTCTAAGAGTTGTTAATATGTCGTTTATAATGAACTGATTCCGCGCTGCATGTGTTCATAATATTGATAAATGAACAATTAAATTTATTTTAAAATGAAAAAGTTATTGTTATCAATAATTGCAATCTTAGGTTTTGTCGGTTTCGCAAAAGCCGACGATACTTATGCCCATGATGCTTCAGTGCTTCCAAAAGCTGCCCAGACCACTATCGCTAACAATTTTAAAGCGAAAGTTAGTGTTGTGAAGATTGATAAAGACTTTGGCAGGATCAGTGAATATGAAACTATTCTTACTGACGGTACCGAAATAAGTTTTGACCGTGACGGAAATTGGGAGAACGTGGAAGTGAACAATGCCCAATCTGTTCCTGTTGGTTTTATTACTAAACAGATCCGTGATTATGTAAGTAATAATCATAAAGGGGTAAGGATTGTTGGTATTGACAAGGAGCGTAGCGGTTATGATGTAGAGTTGTCTAACGGCATTGAAATGAAATTCGATAAAGCCGGCAATTTTCTCCGCTATGATGATTGATTAATAGAAACATTCACAAAGGAAAGCAAGAGGACAGCGAATCAGATTCGCTGTCCTCTTTGCTTTTGTCGGTATAGGCTAAATGAAACTTTTGGTGTATTATTCAGTAGTTGAGTAAGGGATAAGTGACAATCCTAAATTGAAAGTGGTTGTGCGTTCGATTGCTTGAGGAAGCATCGAAATCGCCTTTTCAAGATCAGGAAGCAAAGGGGAGAAGGTGGGATCCGTGCTTATGTATAATCTGAGAGCCTCCATCATTGAACTGTCTTCAAGTATGGGGGATATGACTGCAGTAAGAATATTCACAGCCATTTCGGTATCAATATAAATTTTAAGAGAGTCGTGAGATGTTCCTGAGGCTTCACTTACAGTGACGGTATATGCCAAAGGTATGCCTTCTGCTACCATAGGAAGAAATTGAGGCATTATATTTTTCAATATTTTTTGAAAAAGTGGTGAAGCCAGAATGTCTTTTATAGCAATGGCTCGTGAAGAACTTTTTTTATTACCTACCGGCCACAGTCCATGAGCATTGAGATCCACTTCTGATTCGGGGGTGGAACCTGATGTGGATTGCAGTATGAAACTGAAGAATGAGAGTGGGTTGACATATAGTTTGATTGATCCGGGAGCTGCTATTACATATTGGTATCCGTTTGGATAGGTCTGCGCGAGATGGTATGCTCCTCCCACAGAGGATATATAAGTGAAAAGGATGTTTCCATCAGGAAGGAAAGATATTCCCTTTAGCAATTCGTAGATCGCTTCACTTATCGACATATAGGCAGTATTGTTGTATACAGGGATAATGGGAGCGACAGTCACAGCGGAAAGTAATGGGCTCAAATTGAAGTCGATACCCGGAATCGGATCATATTGCCAATCTGCATATATCGGAAGAGATTTGAAAGATCCGTCAGAGTTTTTTTCGATTGGTGCCGGCATCCATGCGGAGGGGGTAACACCGCCGGATTTCAATTTGGCATCTGATATGGAAAGTTTCAATTTATCTTCTGATGCATATCCTTTGTATGAATAAGTGCAGAATGTATCATCCCCTGTACCGGAAAACTCCCAATATTGACCTGCGTCATTTAGGGATACTTGAAGGGATGTCTCGGGACTGCCCGGAATTATTCCGGGAGAAGGTAATTCCCCTGTCAATCCGAAGCCGGAGATTTGGCTTAGATTGAAAGCTGAATAAGCTTTGACAACAGCTTTATCGCCATCCTGAGCAAAAACTACGGTTTTACCCGGCATTTTATTGCCGTTGTAGTACAGTTCAAGCCCGGAAGAGTCAGTATAAGTCTTTTCTTTGATAGGTGAAAGGGGAGAAGGACTGTTGTCGTGGCTACAAGCTGCAAGTGGCATCAATACCAAGAGCATAATATTAGTATATATGTGTTTCATAGCAGAATCATTTTTTAATATAACGAATGAAATCAGTTTAGTGTTTAGGAGCTTTCATAAAGTTAAAATTAAGAAACCCTCTCAATTCCTTCGACAAATGTATTTAAACGGTTTTTAAGAATAGTGGTGTAATTTAGAAACAAAAACAGCGTCATTGTCTGTAAACAATGACGCCGAATATAAAATTGTGTGAATTTTTTAAATTGTATAGTCAACGCAGGCACGATCTTCCTTGTATGGCGCAATGATCTGTACAGCCGCCACATGTGCCGGGTGTGCAGAGTATTTAGCCACATCTTCAAGAGTCTCGGCGGTTGCTGTGAGAACAAGATCCCACGTCTCTTTCGGATTTTTATTTATTCCCACTTCTATGCTCTTAAGCTCATCTATCTGATCGGGAAGGGCGATAAGAGCCTCGGCAAATTGACGCGCCACATTTTGACGTTCTTCGTCGCTGCCTTTGAATTTGAATGTTACGATATGCTTTACCATGTCGGTTAAGTGTTTAGGGTTTATTGTTTAGGGTACAGACGTTCTCTGGCTGCCGCAACTTTCTCATCAGTGATGTAATCGTCATAATCCATCATCTTATCGATGATGCCGTTTGGCGTGAGCTCAATCACACGGTTGCAGACAGTCTGGATAAACTCATGGTCATGGCTCGCCATCAGGATGACACCTTTGAATGCCTGAAGAGTATTGTTGAACGCCTGAATGGATTCGAGGTCAAGATGGTTGGTAGGAGAGTCGAGCACAAGTGTGTTGGCATCTGTAAGCATCATGCGGGCAATCATACAGCGGATCTTCTCGCCACCTGAAAGTACACTCGCTTTCTTCAATACCTCTTCACCGCTAAAGAGCATTTTTCCTAAAAATCCCTTGAGGTAAATCTCTGAAGAATCTTTGCTGTATTGGCATAGCCAATCAACCAGGTTTAGTTCAGTGTCGAAAAAGCTGCTGTTGTCAAGAGGTAGATAAGCAGTGGTGATGGTCTGTCCCCAGTCGTAATCCCCTTCATCCGCCTTGCGGTTTCCATTAATGATTTCGAACAGTGCGGTCATGGCGCGAGGGTCGCGACTTAAGAACGCCACTTTATCACCCTTTTCGATCTGGAAATTCACATCGCTGAAAAGGACTTCGCCGTCTACAGAAGCTTTAAGACCTTTGACTTCAAGAATCTTGTTTCCGACTTCACGGTTAGGTGTGAATATGATACCGGGGTAACGTCTGGAAGATGGCTTGATTTCTTCCACATTTAGTTTTTCAAGCATCTTCTTTCGGCTGGTGGTCTGTTTGCTTTTTGCAACGTTGGCACTAAACCGTTGAATAAACTCAAGAAGTTCCTTGCGTTTCTCTTCAGCTTTCTTATTGGCAGCCTGTTGCTGGCGGAGCGCAAGCTGGGAAGATTGATACCAGAAGCTATAGTTTCCGGCAAAGAGGGATATTTTGTTATAGTCGATGTCAAGTGTGTGGGTGCTCACTGCATCAAGGAAGTGACGGTCGTGGCTGACAACAAGAACAGTGTTCTCGAAATTGGCGAGATAGTTTTCCAACCATGCCACGGTTTCGAGATCAAGGTCGTTGGTCGGCTCGTCGAGCAGAAGGTTGTCGGGGTTGCCGAACAGAGCCTTGGCAAGAAGCACACGCACCTTTTCATTAGCACTCATATCTTTCATGAGCATATAGTGACGGTCTTCTTTTATACCCAGACCGCTGAGGAGAGCGGCTGCATCGCTTTCAGCATTCCATCCTTCAAGTTCTGCAAATTTTTCTTCAAGTTCTGCAGCTTTGATACCGTCTTCATCAGAAAAATCAGGTTTTGCATAAATTGCATCCTTTTCCTGCATAATGTCCCAAAGGACAGTATGACCGCGAAGCACTGTCTCTATGACAGTGCACTCATCAAACTCGAAGTGGTCCTGACTGAGAACGGACAGACGTTCACCCGGCCCGAATGTCACGGTGCCTTGGGTAGGGGAGAGCTGTCCTGAAAGGATTCTCATGAGGGTGGACTTACCGGCACCGTTTGCCCCGATAATACCATAGCAATTGCCGTGGGTAAAGGTCAGGTTTACATCTGAAAAAAGAGTTCGTTTACCGAACTGTATGCCTAAATTGCTTACCTGTATCATTTATATTAATTGTCTTTCTGTAATTTCATTGCAAAGTTACTGATTTTTGCGTAAATAGACAAATTGAAAAAAGAGAGACAGCCTCAGAAGGTTGCCTCTCCCAATTACTAATGAATCTTTGCGTGGTGTTTCCTATAATTTCAGGGGACTGCTAAATCTCAGTCAATACTTTGGCGGAGTTTGTTTTTAACTGCGTTGAATAATTTGTTAATATAACAATAAACACTGCATGGAGGTTCGCCGGATATTGCATGTGGTGTTTAAAATTTTAATGTCCTCTTGGGACATTGACGTTGTATTTGTCAAAAATTTTAGTTGCACCTCGTTCAAAAATTTGCCAATGATATTTCTGTGATGTCGGTATTTTTTCAGGCATCCATGATGGAATAACCATATAATTTGAATCTCCTTCAGGTTTGGCGGTGAAAAGAGTGTCGTAGACGGCATGACTGAATTTTGCTTTTCCGGTGGGATCCCTCACGATTGTAGCCTTTACGATTGCCCCTCCACGGGTGTCGGCAGTTTTCATATTTGAAATGAAATTGCCTAATGAATATACTATAAGGACATCTTTATTCTCCTTCTCATTGTGCACCACTTTCATTGGTTGCACGACATGGGGATGACCTCCGATTATTAAATCCACGCCCTGTTCTACAAGGAAATTAGCAAGGTCGCGTTGTGGCTGATTTTCTAAGAGTACATACTCGATTCCCCAATGCATGTTGACAACGATAATTTCAGCACCGGCATTGCGGGTGGATGAAATTTCCTTTTTCATCATGTCTTTGTCAATCAGTGACACTTCTATACCATCTTTCGGCTCAATGCCATTTGTGCCGTAAGTATAGTTGAGAAACCCGACTTTGAACCCATTTATGTTTTTGATAAAAGGCACAAGGGAATCTCTTTGTGCTGCATTGTTATATGTGCCTATATGGTCAATTTTTAAATTGTCGAGTGCAGACAAAGTGCGTCTTGCTGCTTTGTCCCTTCTGTCAAGGCAGTGATTGTTGGCTGTGAGCATCATGTCGAATCCGGCGTCTCGTAAAGCCTCGGCATAAGAGTCGGGTGCGCTGAAACATGGGTAGCCGGTATAGTCCGGACCACCTCCGAGGGGAACTTCAAGATTGCAGACAGCATAGTCCGCGGCGAGAATTGTCGGTGATATCAGCGTGAAGCAATCAGAATAATCATATCCGTTATTGCCTCCAATTTGTTTGGCCTTGTCGAGCTGTGCCTGGTGTTGCATGGCGTCACCAACAAAAATTAACTCCGCCTTACGGGCGGAGTTAACACTATCTGCCCCAGTTATGAAAGATATGAGGCTGAAAAGAGTTATCAGTAATGTCATGAGAAATTAGATTTCAATTAAAAATTTATGACAAAACGTTTTTTTCATTCGATGATTTGGGAAGAGAATGTGAACACCACCATAGCTTCATCAGTATGCAGGCGTGCCATAGTCGGCTTAATGGTATATGGTGTACATTTGGTGATATAGGTGGTGGAAGAGTTATAGGCACCACTCTCTGTTTCCAGGCTGATTGGAACAATAGTGAATTCTACGTCTTCATCGGTCAATTCACCTTTGTTAAGCAGTCCTAACAAATATGATCTCATGGAAGAGAAACGATAACGCTTGTTCGTAGAATCAAATTCTGCCGTGAATGATGATACATTGTCAGGAATCTTATTGTTGTTGAAGAAATCCTTTAGCTCGGAAGTCTTTATCAGCATAAGGGTAGGTGGCGCACCAATGCCGTAGTCATTGTCTATTGTTTCAGCGGGGATTGTGAGGATCAGGTCGCTGATGACAGACAGGTTGTGTTCGCCTTTGTGATAATGACGAATGATGTCTTCTGCAGGGAATCTGAACTCAACGTTATAGCCTCCCGGTGTGGTAACGACCGATTCGTTGTTTGTCACCATGTTTTTGATATGGTCGGAAACCTTATATTTTATGTTGTTGCTGCTTAATACTTCAGGAGAAGAGATAAGCGGGCTGACATAAAATGGTTTATGCACCCATGTCGTATCGGTTTCGGTTGTTTGTTTGGCGTTATACCATCCATAGATATAGAGATCGAGACCATAGATATTGGATACACAGCCTTTGCCAAAAGTAGATTCGACAAAAAATCCGGGATAATATTCTGCAAAGGTTGACGGCCATTGAAAAATCTGTGGATTGTTTTTGTAATCTTCAAAAATCTTTACCCCGAATTCTTTAGGGAGATCCACCCCGATTGCAAGCACTCCATTCTGAACTACGGTCTGGCCGCTACTGTTCGTACCGGATGTGGGTTTGCTTGTGGCGAGTGAATCTGTTCTTCCTGCATAAGATACCGTAAAGCTTTTTGATCCAAGACATTTTGAAGGGTCGTAATATCCTTCTGGATTAAAGCTGTTTGTGATGTTGGATGGTAACTGTTTTGTCAATTCATATACTGATACTTTCTGAGGAGTCAGAGAGTCACCGACAAGATCACCTCTGGCGATTGAGAGAAACAGTCTGCATGAATCGACTCTTTCAGGAGATTGCAGGGAGTCCGGCAACATGTCAAGAGATGTGGCACACATCATCCTGCTGACAAATGAACAGTTTAGCTTCCCATATTCAGGCACATCGATGTTTCCGAAAAGAAGATTCCCTGTTTTTGAATCATAATTGTCATTAGCTATCGTCTTCGCCCCAAGATCGAAATAGAGTGTGTCGATAGATATGTCGATATCTCCATCTGTCAAAGAAGGCCCGATCTTGCTTGTTTCATCTTCGCAAGACGTGCTGAAAGCAGCAAAAGCAAGAACTGTGGCGGGTAATGCGAAGCGAAATGCTTTTATGTCATTCTTAAAAGAAGTGAGGTTCATAAGATGATGTTCTGGTTAATATAAAGTCAGAGCGACTTATAAAATTCTGCGTATGCGTCAGGTCCGGCCTCAAGCTGATCATGAGTGATGAGCGGTTTGCCGGTTGACTTTATATATTCAAGGAGTTCGGGCGATACATCAGGATCCTCAACAATTATGGCATGTGAAAAATCTATTGCCATTCTATGAAGCAGGTCTGTGTCGAATGATAGACCCGCAAATTTTTTGAGGTCACGTGATGAGACCCCGTCTTCCTTGAGTTTGTTGATGATTCGCTCATCTACCGGAACTGAAATTTTACCCGGCAAAATGGAATAAACCACTTTTGTTCCCTTGAAAGACAGTTCATCACCATACATTCTTTTAAGATACATAGGCACAAGTGCGGTGATCCAGCCGGAACATTGGAGAATCTTTGGATCCCATCGCAATTTCTTGGCTGTTTCCATAGTGCCGCGGGCAAAGAAGATCGCTCTTTCATCATTGTCCGTACGGTTGCTTCCGACAGCGTCTTCATCATCATCAAGTTTCTGGAAATAATCATCGTTGTCGATGAAATAAACCTGTATTCTGGATGGCTGAAGCGAGGCTACCTTTATAATCAGAGGATGATCGTTGTCGTCAATAACGATATTTATGCCTGAGAGGCGAATCACTTCATGCAGCTGGTTTCTGCGTTCGTTAACTGAGCCAAATTTTGGCATAAAAGTTCTGACTTCAAAACCTCTTTCCTGCATTCCTGTGGCAAGTGTTTTGCCAAGTGTTGCATTGGGGCTTGATGTCAGGTAAGGAGCTATTTCCTGATTGATGAAGAGTATTCGATTGTTTGTCATGCTACTTGAATTCTGCCGGGATGTTTTAATGCCGGTATCCGCAGGCATATCCTGGATTGTGTGAAATCATTTCGGATATACCTACTTTCCAGCGTGCAAAGTTAATAAATTTTTTTGATGCATGCCGTTGTTTTTCCTTCGATTGGTTGATTTTTAAATAACTTTAATATAAAAGCGGTTTTTTTCGCGCGTGAGGTTAGCGTAATAATGAATAAATTACTAATTTTGCACCCGAAAAAACTACATCCCTAAACGCAATAAAGAAGGGCAATGATTATATTAAGAACAATCAACGATGTTTCTCGCTATGTCTCCGAACAGAAGGGACACGGTGCATCGATAGGTCTCGTCCCCACAATGGGAGCTCTACACGCAGGGCATATCTCATTGGTGGAAAAGGCAGTGTCGGAAAACTCGGTGACTGTGGTCAGCGTGTTTGTAAATCCGACTCAATTTAATAATCCTGACGATCTTGCGAGCTATCCCCGCAAGGAAGAAGACGACTTTAAACTTCTTGCTTCGGCAGGCGCTTCGGCTGTATTCGCTCCGTCGGTTGAAGAAATATATCCCGGCGGACCGTCTGCACAACCGCAGCATGTGTTTGCTCTCGGCATGGCAGCAGAAGTTATGGAAGGGAAATATCGCCCCGGACATTTTCAGGGCGTTGCCCAGATTGTCAGCATGTTGTTTAGAATTGTAAATCCTGACAGGGCATATTTTGGAGAAAAAGATTTTCAGCAAATAGCCGTGATCAGGAATATGATCAAGAGCGAGGGAATAAAAGTGGATATTGTGGCGTGTCCCATCAAACGTGCTGAAGACGGTTTGGCGTTGTCAAGCCGAAACGCGCTTCTTTCTCCCGAACAACGTAAGGTCGCGCCTGAAATTCATGCTGCTCTTAAGGATAGTGTAGAGTATAGCCTGACTCATTCGGTTCGGGCAACCCATGACTCGGTGGTGGAACGCATCAATGCTGTTCCTTACATGGAAGTTGAATATTTTGAGATTGTCGATGCAAGGACTTTGGCGGCGATCGATGAATGGGAGGAATCTCCTTGGGTGGTTGGTTGTATTACGGTTTATTGTGGCAAGGTGCGTCTTATTGACAATATCGCCTATCGCCTGCCTAAAGATTGACAGCATGCTTATAGAAATGATGAAATCGAAGATTCACCGCGTCACAGTGACTGAGGCGAATCTTAATTATATAGGAAGTATTACCATAGATCGCGCTTTGCTGAAAGCAGCCAACATCCTCGAAGGTGAGCGTGTCTGGATTGTAGACAATAACAACGGAGAGCGATTCGACACCTATACAATAGGAGGAGAAGAAGGGAGTGGCGTAATTTGCCTGAATGGAGCAGCCGCCCGTAAGGTCCAGCCCGGTGACGTGGTTATAATAATGTCATACGCACAGATGACGCCTGAGGAAGCCAAGACATTCAAGCCTTCTGTCATTTTCCCTGACACCGCTACGAATAAATTGTAAGAACTATATATATGTTTAAAAACTTATCAGATCGACTTGAGCGGTCGTTTAAAATCCTTAAAGGTGAAGGCCGCATCACCGAGATCAATATTGCCGAGACTCTTAAAGATGTGCGCCGGGCGTTGCTTGATGCCGACGTAAACTATAAGGTTGCCAAGACATTTACTGACACAGTAAAGCAAAAAGCTTTGGGTCAGAACGTAATAAATGCATTGAAGCCAAAGGAGCTTATGATTAAGATTGTCCATGACGAGCTGACTGCTCTCATGGGCGGACAGGAGGCTCCGTTGAACCTTTCCGGCAATCCTACGGTGATTCTTATGTCGGGTCTTCAGGGTTCCGGTAAGACCACCTTTTCTGGCAAACTCGCCAAGAAACTTAAATCGTCAAAAGGGAAGCGTCCGTTGCTTGTGGCTGCCGACGTTTATCGTCCTGCCGCTATCGAACAGTTGAAGGTGCTCGGTCAGAGTATCGATGTGCCGGTCTATACCGAAGAGGGTAATAAAAATCCTGTTGAAATCGCTTTGAACGGCATTGCAGAGGCTAAGCGTAACCATCAGGATCTTGTCGTTATCGACACAGCCGGCCGTCTTGCTGTAGACGAGGAGATGATGCGTGAGATTGAAGCTATTAAAAATGCTGTAAAACCTCAGGAGACTCTTTTCGTCGTCGACTCAATGACAGGTCAGGACGCTGTAAATACTGCCCGTGAATTCAATGAACGTCTTGATTTTGATGGAGTCGTTCTTACAAAACTTGACGGCGACACCAGGGGCGGTGCCGCTCTTTCAATCCGTTCAGTGGTCGAAAAGCCTATTAAATATATCGGTACGGGAGAAAAACTTGAGGATATCCAGGAGTTTAATCCCGAAGGCATGGCAAGCCGTATCCTCGGTATGGGCGATATTGTTGAACTCGCTAAGCGTGCTCAGGAGCTTTACGATCAGAAAGAGGCGGAACGTCTTCAAGAGAAAATCAAAAAGAATAAATTTGATTTTGAAGATTTCTTGAACCAGATTCATCAGATCAAGAAGATGGGTAATATAAAGGAGCTCGCTTCAATGATTCCGGGTGTAGGAAAAGTGATCAAGGATATAGATATCGATGACTCAGCTTTCACTTCTATAGAAGCTATGATCAATTCGATGACTCCTTACGAGCGTCATAATCCTGAAATCCTTAACCAGAGCCGTCGTCAGCGAATTGCCAAGGGTTCCGGCACGTCTATTCAGGCAGTCAACAAATTTGTGAAGCAGTTTGAAGACACACGCAAGATGATGCGTGCGGCATCTAATATGAAAAATCCGATGAAGATGATGAATCAGCTCAAGCAGGCGCGTGCCCAGCAGCGTAGGTTCTAAACTTCAGATAACCGGAGACAGCTAAAAAAACGGGAGGCATTTTTTTAAGATGCCTCCCGTTTTTTTAGCTGTCAATATGGTTTGATTACGCTTTATCTGTGACGCGGCATTGCCATTTCCATGCGTTTGCCATAGTGTCTTTAATATCAGCTTCAGCCTTCCATCCAAGCACTTCATTGGCTTTCTTGGGATCTGCCCAGATCTTCTCGATATCACCTGCACGTCGTGCACCGATCTTGTGAGGAACGGGAACTCCGGTTGCTTCTTCAAATGCTTTGATAAGCTGAAGGACTGAAAGTCCGTTGCCGGTCCCGAGATTAAACACTTCAACAGCGTCTGTATCGTTATTATCGAGCATGCGCTTCATTGCAATGACGTGAGCTTTAGCAAGATCGACCACATCTATATAGTCGCGGATGCAGCTTCCGTCAGGAGTGTTGTAGTCATCGCCGAAAACGGTCAGTTCCTTGCGGATACCTGCTGCAGTCTGCGTGAGATACGGCACAAGATTTTGGGGAACGCCAAGAGGCAATTCTCCGATTAACGCGGTGGAATGAGCTCCGATCGGGTTGAAATAACGAAGAAGGATGCTCTTAATCGGCGCTCCACTCTTCACATAATCTTCGATTATCTCCTCTGAAATCTGCTTTGTGTTGCCATATGGGGAAGTTGCAGGTTTGATGGGAGCAGTCTCATCGATAGGGTTCTGGTCAGGTTCACCGTAAACGGTGCAGGATGAAGAGAACACTATGCCTTTCACTCCAAACTCCGGCATGAGTTCGAGAAGGTTGATGAGTGTGTTGAGATTATTGCGATAGTAGAGTAATGGTTTCTGTACACTTTCTCCTACAGCTTTTGATGCCGCGAAATTAATTATCCCCTTTATGCCGGGATGTTCTTCAAATAGTTTGCGGAGAGTATTAATGTCTGTGCAATCACCTTTTACAAATTCAGGACGCTTTCCTGTGATTTCCTCGATGCCGTCAAGTACAGACTCATTGCTATTTGACAGATTGTCAATGATAACTACGTCATATCCGGCGTTCTGAAGCTCTACGGTGGTGTGTGAGCCGATGTATCCGGTACCACCTGTTACAAGAATTTTTTCTTTCATTGTCTTCCTGGATTAGAATAGTTTGGAAGGATATACACCTTCGTCAACGAGTTTCTGGAATTGTGCCACAGTGGCAGGACGGTCGGCGGCGTAAGTTACACCAAACCATTTTGAAGGAGTGGGGAGAACCTTGAGACTGATCTTGCCTGCTTCGATAAGTTCGTTGACCACGGTGGGAATATAGAACTCGGCTTTCAATTCGTTGTGGTTCTTTTCAAGGAAGTGGAGGAACGATTCAACTGAATAGTCAAAATAATCCGGCGTGAAGCCCCACATGTTCATAGAAACCGGAGCGCCTTCCGGGAATGAAACATCCTCGCCATCCACCACCTGAATGAGCTTGCCGTCTTTACGTTCGATGCCATGACATTCTGTCACACCAGTGAGCTCTCCTTCTGCGCTGACTTCGCAAAGACCACGGGATACACCACCGTTTTCGCTGAGAGTGTTTTCTACATTGAACCCGATCATACAGTAGCAATCCTTTTTCCCTTCAACGGAACGGAGGAAATCGCCAAGTATGCGGAAGCTGTCAGCTCCGTAATAGTCGTCGGCATTGATAACGGCAAAAGGTTCTTTTATCACGTCCTTGCCCATGAGGACGGCATGGTTAGTACCCCATGGTTTCTTACGCTCCGGATTTGGTTTATACCCTCCTGGGATATCGTTAATGTCCTGGAATACTACTTCAACGGGTATATGTCCTTCATATTTTGAAATAACCTTGTCGCGGAATTCCTGTTCGAAATCATGACGGATCACAAACACTATTTTGCCGAAACCGGCACGAAGTGCGTCGTAGACAGAATAGTCCATGATGGTCTCGCCGCTGGGGCCGAGTCCGTCAAGTTGTTTCAAACCACCGTAACGGCTGCCCATACCGGCAGCAAGAATGAAAAGCGTAGGTTTCATAATAGGTCTAAATTTATTATAATATCTTGTTTGGTTCTATTTCGTTTGAGATTATAAAGGAAGCCGCGCCGGCTTGGGAGTCCTGACTCCTTGCGACAGGAGAAGCATGAGGTCGAACATGACGATTTTCGCATTTGCGTTTCTTTCAATGTCCATTGCGGCTTTAGAAATGTCTTCACTGATTTTTTCCACATTTCCTTCATGTATGAAGGGTGCGAATTTCAAACTGAAATCTTCTTCTTCGGGAGTGAGCAATGATATTTGAGGCATGCGCATATTGTAGATGAAATTTTCTCTCACCATACGCCCGCAATATGCAAGAAATCGCATTAGCTTCTCTCTTCCCATTGATGCCGTCTGTTCCGATAGTGCTTTGAGTCTTTGGGCTTTCAGACCATAAGCCATTCTCATGGTTTCCTTAAACAGGGAGGAAAACTCCAGAAGCTCGTCAGGATGGCATGCCAGTTCTTCCGCTTTCCCCATGCTCCCTTCCGCGATTTTTGAAGCCGCCTGAGCCACATTGCCGGAAATTCCTTTGTTGTTGGTGAGATGGCGGCTAATGTCGTCAGACGACAATGGAAGCATGCGAAATCTCTGGGTGCGGGAAAAAATGGTTGGGAGCAGTTTGGAATCATCATTGCTGACGAGTATGAAGAGAGTGTCATCGTAGGGCTCCTCTATTAATTTGAGAAGTTTGTTGGCGGCTTCCGTACGCATTTTTTCCGGCAGCCATATCAGAAATATTTTGAAATTTTCCTGATAAGCCGACAAAGATGCCCTTGCGATTATATCTTCACTTTCGTTCACATAGATTGCAGGTTGCGAATTTCCTGCCTGAATCACTTCATTCCATTTTTCAGGTGGCATGTAGCTCCATTCAGAAAGCATCTCTTTCCAACGGTCAATGAGGTCTTTGGAAATCAACGTGCCGTCACGTTTCACGACAGGATACACGAAATGAAGGTCTGGATTGTTCAGGTTTTGGTGCTGAAGACAAGAAGGGCAGACCCCACATGAATCTCCGTTTATATGATTGCGGCAATGGATGTATTGAGCAAAGGCGCGCGCAAGCCTGAATTTACCGATGCCGGATATACCCGACAACAAGATGGCGTGGGGAATTCTTCCCGCGTCGACCATGCTTCGTAAAGCTGTGATAGTTTCGTTATGTCCGGCAATTTCGGAAAATTTCATGACTTCTTTTGTTTTGCAAAAATACCCATAAACTTTGAATAATGCAAGTGAAAAAAAAAATTAGTGTTATAATGAAAGATATGTTGTCTTATTTGATTAGTTTTTCTCTTTATTCAGAATTAAAGACGGAATAAATGACTGTATGTTTATAGAGGTTTATGTAGCTTCATATTGTATGGCGATCTATTTTTTATTAATTTTGAAATATGATACCGTTTTTGAAATCTATAGCAAGAGGATATGCTTCGCGTTATCCTGATCTTTCGGAATTTTGTTTCTTGTTTCCCAACAAAAGAAGTGGTACGTTTTTCTTGAAATATTTGAAAGAGGAATGTGGCAACCATCTCGTTCTATCTCCTGAGGTGAAAACTATCACGGAACTTGTGGCAGATCTCTCCGGGAGGGTAGTGGCTTCGAGACTTGACTTGATTTTTTTGCTTTATCAGTGTTATAGGGAGCTGCGGGGGTTGTCTGCCACTGATCTGGAGGACGGTGAGGACCTTTCTGATTTTGATAGTTTCAGAGGGTGGGGAGAAACTGTAATTTCTGATTTTAATGAGATTGATCAATATCTTGCGGATGCTGATGCAATTTTCAAAAACGTCAAGGATTATCGAGAGATAACCTCAAACTTCCTTACCGATGAACAAAAGGAAGTGATGGCTGAATACTTTGGAAGAGCCGATTCAGGAGACACTTCAGGGTTTTGGAAAAATTTTGACACAGATGAGGAAAATCTATCAGATGTGAAAAAGAAATTTTTGTATCTCTGGAGATCAATGTCGCCGCTATATGACTCTCTGAACAGCAAACTCGCAGCCAGGGGAATGGCATCTTCCGGCGGTGCTTACCGTATTGCTGTTGAAAACCTCAGGTTGTCAGGCAGGGATGGTCTCCCCTTTAAAAAGATGGTGGCGGTCGGATTTAATGCATTGAGTGCTTCCGAAGCGGCTTTGTTTTCAGAGATGCGTGATTTTGAAGGTTATCTTGGATATGACGCCTTCTGCGATTTCTTTTGGGATGCTACAGGTCCGGTTCTTTCGGGCGGAATAAACTCGGCATCAAGATTTGTAAAAGCCAACATCAAGGCGTTCCCATCACCACAATGGGCTTTGCCGGCATTGGGGCAGAGTGATGTGGCGTCTTTGCCGGATTTGAAAGTGGTGGCGTCTCCTTCAAATTCGGCACAGGTGAAGATTGCAGGGTTGATTCTTGGAGAAATGAGAAAAAAACTATCGGCTAAAGAGATTTCAGAAGCAAGGGTGGCGGTTGTGCTCCCTGATGAAAATTTATTGCTTCCGATGCTTTATTCTCTACCTGAAGGTATGGGAAATGTCAACCTTACTATGGGATATCCTTTAAAGCTTACTTCTGTTGTCCCTTTTGTAAAACAGTTAAGGCTGTTATATCGTAACCGAAGGTTGGCAGGAGGCTCTGCCGCATTCTATCACAAGGATCTTAGGTTGTTTCTTTCTCATCCATTTTCGCATGCTGTTTTCGGGACGGCAGCTGTCAACAATCTTATTGGTTATATCGACAGGCATCATAAGGCAGTTGTAAGCTTAGATGAAATTATTGTTTTTTCTCAAGCTGCAGCTGAACTGCTTGATTTCTCAATCCTCGACAACAATCCTGATAAGGCGATATGGTTGCTGGATTCAATTTTATCCAGGGTGGTAGAGGCGTTGCCTGCTAATGGAACCGGCATGATGAAATCACGGCTTGAAATAGACCACATAGAAGTATATCGGGACGCTTTGAGAAGATTGAGAGATCTTCTTGATGAATATAAAATACATGCATCACCCAACACGGTGTTTCATCTTGCCGATAAACTCCTTTCCGGGTCAAGTGTCGGATTTGAAGGGGAACCGCTGACCGGTCTGCAGATAATGGGTACTCTCGAGACTCGTTCTCTTGATTTTGACCATCTCATAATTCTCTCCATGAATGAGCGGATCATGCCACTTCGGGCAAGGACAAGAAGTTTTATCCCCGACAGTCTGCGTCGTGCATTTGGAATGCCGCCGTCAAATTATGCCGAGTCGATATTTGCTTATTATTTCTATCGCATGATAAGTAGGGCAAAAGACGTTATAATGATTTATGATGCCCGTACAGGAGGCGGATTGAGAAGTGGAGACGTTTCCCGATATGTATTGCAGCTTCGCCATCTGTTTGCGAAAGATGCCTTGCAGGAGCAGGGTTGGAAATTTCAATTGTCCGGCAAGACACCGTATAATCCTTCCGTTGTAAAATCTGATGAAATTAAAGAACGTCTTAAGGATTTTTTGAGAAATTCCGATAATCCTAAAAATTTTTCCGCCTCCGCATTAAACACCTATAGGGAATGCCAGGTGAAATTTTTCTATCAGTATGTCATGGGAATCAATACCGATCCTGACAAATCTGAATTTATTGATGCCATTGGGGTTGGCAACATTCTACATGCCCTCATGGAGCATCTTTATCTGCCGGAGAAGATGAGAAAGAAATATCTTGATGTCCCTCTCATGATTACCAAAGATACCCTTGAATCGCTGATAGTTGACAAGGATAAGTTGCTGCGCCTCACAACCAGAATAGTGAACAAGGAGCATTTCCGGTTGGGGGATGATAAACTTGACACTCCGTTGTCGGGCGCTGCAGAGATCGTAGGCAAGCAAATAATGAACCAGGCTATAAGGGTAATGAAAAGAGATATCCGCATCGCCCCTTTCAAGATTTATGGTTGTGAGATTAAGGAAACTATGCCTATAAGGCTTTCGTCAGGGAAAGAAGTGAATTTCAAATTTGCTATTGACCGTCTTGATGAAATTATGGTAGACGGACACCCACGTATGAGAATTGTGGATTATAAGACCGGTAGAATAAAGCTTGAGGCGGAATCTATGGAGGAAGTGCTCAATGGAGACTATCGTTCCGAACAGGTGTTTCAGTTGTTTACGTATGCATGGTTATTGGATAACCTGAATAAACCATGTGGTGATGATGTGCGTCTTGAGATATATGATGTGCCTAAAATATTTAAGTTGGAGGATAATCTTCCCAAAATTGCAGGTGAGACAATAACTTCCTACAAAGGTTGTTCTGAAGAGTTTTCAAAAGGGATTGAGGCTATGATCGAAAGTGTCTTTTCTGATGCCAGGTTTGAAGCTGCGGAAGATGAACGCACATGTGGGATGTGCAGATTGAGGATGCTTTGCAGGAGGTAGTGAATGGATGAACTTACTTCCGGTGGCGGCGTTATCAAGAATATAGATAACTGACTCCAAATCTTTAAAGATGGAAAGAATAATAATAATCGGAGGAGGATTTGCCGGATTGAATCTTGTGAAACGCCTTGATAAGACTAAATATCAGGTGATGCTTATTGATCGCGACAATTTTCATTGTTTCCCACCTCTATTCTATCAGATTGCGTCATCCAGCCTTGCCTCTGCAAATATCTGTTTCCCGTTCAGGCGCGAACTCAAAAAACATAGAAATGTGTCTTACCACATGGGGCATGTGAAGAATATTGACCTGGAAGCCAAGACAGTCACCACAAGTTACGAGACTCTTTCTTATGATAAGCTTGTCATAGCGGCCGGTTCGGCAAACAATTATTTCGGTATGGACGATCTTGCACAGACCACGTTCGGCATAAAGACAGTGGCCCAGGCAGCCCATACCCGCGATGAGATCATTGACCGGCTTGAAAGGGGAGCTATATGCGATGACCCAGAGCGCAGAAGGGAGCTTATGAGTTTTCTTGTGGTAGGCGGAGGCCCTGCGGGTGTCGAAATTGCCGGAGCTCTCGGAGAGATGAAAAAGTTTGTGATCCCAAAGGAATATCCGGATATAAAACCTGAGGAAGTGAGGATCTCCCTTGTGGAAGGCACAGGTAAACTTCTCGGTGCCATGAGGGCTAAATCTTCTGAAAGAGCTTTGAAATATTTGAAGGACTTGTGTGTGGATGTGCGCCTCAACACTCTGATGAAAGAGTATAAAGATAAGGAAGTGACTTTTGCAGACGGGGTGAAGGAACATTGGGAGACAGTGATATGGACAGCAGGAGTAAAGGGTGAGCCGATTCCCGGTCTGCCGCCTGATTGCTTTGTAAGGGGAGGTCGTATAAAGGTTGATCTGTTCAACAGACTTCCGGGACATGAAGATGTGATGGCGATAGGCGATGTGGCTTGCATGATTTGTGAAGGGTATCCCAAAGGGCATCCTCAAATGGCTCAGCCTGCTATACAACAGGCTGCAAATCTTGCCAAGAATCTTAATGAAGGGGCATTCTCTCACGAGTTTAAATATCATGATAAGGGGTCGATGGCAACAGTGGGGAAAAATAGGGCGGTTGCAGATCTTCCCAAAACATCTATCGGAGGTTTCATTGCGTGGTTTGCTTGGATGGCTATTCATTTGATATCATTGTTGGGAATGAGAAATAAGGTTACGGTGCTCTTAAATTGGATTTGGAATTATTTCACCAATTCCACAACACTGCGCCTGCGCCTCCTCCCCACTAAATACCCACTTCGGCGTCATTGGGGCGACTGATGGCTTCTTTTTTGCTAAAGCGGGAAATAATTGTTAAATTTGCAAATGTTAAAAAAGAGATTTAAGACGAATTAAACTTATGTCTGAATCTCGATTCTAATGTATATATCGGTTAGATGAACAATAAAAATATGAAAGCATTCAAAAACTGTTTGATGCCTGCTATGATTCTTGCGATGCTTCCTCTTGGATCTTGCAGCATTCTAAATAAAAAGATAAATAATAAAGAGGAAGTAAAGAAGGAGGCTGTATTGCCGACCGACCGCGAAAAGATTGTTCAGCCGGTTTCTGCCGTTTACTCATATGATGAACTTGCTAAAGGAGTGGTCAAAGGGGATTGGGCTATTGAGAAAGTGAATGGCAAGAATGCTGTTGGTGAAAAGGCTCCTTATCTAAAATTTGTTCCAACTGAAAAAAAGGTATATGGAAATAATGGATGCAATATAATCAATGCTTCCTATAAATACAATCCGGCTGATTCCACAATTTCGTTTGATAATATGATTTCTACAATGATGGCATGTGGAATGGAGGGTATCACAGATTCTGAGATCAATGTTGCACTTGACGCTACTTGTGC